>NZ_JBVVPL010000019.1:108058-125753 GCF_055807615.1 Bradyrhizobium sp. MV1.5
CCGTCAACTTGTCCCCCGGCCCCGCTACGCAACTCCGGGTTGTTGCCCCCGCGGTTCCCCGGTGGGCCGCGCGCTCTCCCGGGCTACGAGCGTCTTGCCTCACAACACGTGCGACGCCCCCGGAATCTTCCGTAAGGCCGCCGTCAGACCCCAGCTCGAGATCACCGTGAGCACGAAGCCGATCGTGGCTTTCACGATCGCAGGCCAGCTGTAATCGAACAGCCCGTACTGGATCCACAATGCGATCGGGTAGTGCACCAGGAAGATGCCGTAGGCATCCGCTTGCATGCGGTCGAGCAGGTTCGGGCGCGGCGACTTCTGGTCCAGGAAGAAGGCGAGAATCGCGAGCAGGATCGAGCCGGAGAACAGCACGAAGAACGTGCCGTAGATCGCCTGATACCAGTGCGGCTGTGGGTCGGGATTACCGAGGATCTCGCGCTTGATGTAGATCATGACCCACATCAGGCAGTAAGGAACCAGCGTGGCGAGCACCCATAGCCAGCGCTGTTTCGGCAGTTGCCCGTCGGCGCTGAGGATGCCGCGATCGAAGTTCGCCGCTCCAACGCTGACGCCGATGAAGAAATAGGCGAAGTAGAGCGGGATGCGGCTCGCCTGCACCGAGAACGGCCCGAACTCGAACCAAGTGCTGCCGCCGAAATAGAGCAGCGCCGGCACGTAGGCGATTGTGGTGATGACGACGAGCAGCAGCCAGAATACGACCGGCTGTTCGAATCCGCGCAGCGAGACGCGATTGACCGGATCGACCAGATGCGCGGAGACCCGGTAGAGCAGGCTCGCGGTCAGGTCGAACGCCAGCAGCACCCACACGAACCAGATCGGGCCGCTCGGCCACGGGCCAACCGTGATCGTCTTCCACCAGAATGCCGTAAAGCTCAGCCCGGGATCGTGCCGCAGCGCGATTGCGTAATAGGCGAGCGGGATGACGGTGAACGCCGCGATCGCGAACGGCAGCCCGAGCCGCAACAGGCGATCGCTGAGAAAAACGGACGGCGCCTTGCGGGCGATGCCAGGCCAGGTGAATAGTCCTGACAGGAAGAAGAACATCGCCATGAAGAAGCTGTCGGTGGCTAACACGACGATGTCGAAACCGGCCCAGGACGCCGGATCGGTGTGCCCGAAATAGGTGTAGGGAATGACGGCGTGGTGCAGCAGCACTACCAGCGTGAGGAAGGTGCGGGCGCGATCCAGCGACAAATTGCGCGCCTTGCTCCTCGGCGCCGCGTGCGCCTCTGCGCCGATCGTCGCTGAGTGTGACATCGTCATGGTGGCCGCCCCGGTCGCGCTTTCCGTCCCGGCCGGACTTTGCCGCCGGGAACCGGATTCAGCAAGGGTCGTTTGGACGCTAGGAACCAGTTCCCTGCGCCGAAGTTAGCGTTCGCCAAAAGGGCTTGGGGCTGCGGCAAGCGGCACAAATTTCGGAGCTGGCGATGACGATCCTGAAATGGGCGCTGATATTCTTACTCGTCTCGATCGTGGCCGGCGTGCTCGGCTTCACCGGCATCTCGGCCGCCTCCGCCGACATCGCCCGCTTCCTGTTCTACGTGTTCGTCGTGATTTTCCTGGTGCTGCTGATCCTGGGACTCACGATATTCAGGGCGTAGCTTCCTTCGTCATTCCGGGATGGTGCGTTAGCACCAGACCCGGAATCTCGAGATTCCGGGTTCGATGCTGACGCATCGCCCCGGAATGACCAACACGGGGCTTACCCCACTTCCTCGATCTTCACCTTGTCCGGATAGAAGGCGAGGTGACCGGAAATCTCGGTCATCGCGGGGAAGGGCGCCTCATAGGTCCAGATCGCGTTGTCCAGCGTCTGGCCGTCGGCCTTGACGCTGTAATAGCTGGCATCGCCCTTGTAGGGGCAATGGGTGACGCGGTCGGTGCGCTCCAGCAACGCCATGTTGGCGTCCTGTCGCGGCACATATTGAACCGCCGGATATTTCGCCTCTTTCAGCGTCAGCGCCTTGGTGGTCTCGGCGATCACGATGCCGCCGGCCGTGACGCGGACGCGCCGGGGATTTGGGGTGATGGTGATGGGGTGGTCGGGCCCTGGAAGTTTCATGATTTCACGCCTTTTTCGATCACTCTGCCGCGCGCGGCACTTTGTCGTGGCTTTATCCAGATGGGATCACCGATATAGTGCCGGAAGGCGTGACGTAGAAGGCCGTTCACGCTAAGTTTGGCCCCGCTGGCAAGTTTGGCTTTGTAGACCCGGACCCCGGCAAGGATTCGACGACAAGGCTGATTGCAGCCGAGACAGGAGCACGACCAGAATGCCTATGGACGCCCACGATATCGAGGCGATGATCAAGGCGGCGATCCCCGATGCCGAAGTGACCATCCGTGACCTCGCCGGGGACGGCGATCACTATGCCGCGACCGTGATCTCGGAAACCTTCCGCGGCAAGTCCCGCGTCCAGCAGCACCAGATCGTCTATCAGTCCCTCCGCGGCCAGATGGGCGGCGTCCTGCATGCGCTGGCGCTGCAAACCGGTGTGCCGGGCGCTTGATCTGATCGTGACGGGGGGATGACGATGGCTGCGGACAATCCGCGCGGCGCGATGTTTCGCGTCATCCTGCCAAACCAGCACAGCCGCGTCACCAATGCCGAGCTGTTCTTCGACCTGGTCTTCGTTTTCGCGATCACGCAGGTCTCGCACACGCTGCTGCACCATTTCACGCCGCTCGGTGCCGTGCACGTCGCGGTGCTGTTCCTCGCGGTATGGTGGGTGTGGGTCTACACCGCCTGGGTCACCAACTGGCTCGATCCCGAGCTGACGCCGGTCCGGATCCTGATCTTCCTGATGATGCTGGGCGGCCTCGTGCTGTCGACGACGATCCCGACCGCCTTCGAGGGGCGCGGCCTGTGGTTTGCGATCGCCTACGCAACGATGCAGGTCGGGCGCACCGCCTTCTGGATGTTTGCAACGCCGCACCATCGAACTGCGGTCCGGCACAATGCGATCCGCATCCTGACGTGGCTCTCGGTCTCCGCGATCTTCTGGATTCTCGGCGGCCTCGCCCATGACGAGGCGCGGCTATGGTTCTGGATCGTGGCGCTGACGATCGAATACATCTCGCCGGCGGTGCGCTTCTGGGTCCCCAAGCTGGGCTTCTCGTCGGTCGAGGCTTGGGCTGTCGAAGGCGGCCACATGGCCGAGCGCTGCTCGCTCTTCGTCATCATCGCGCTCGGCGAGGCCGTCGTCGTCAACGGCGCGACCTTCGCCGAGCTGGCCTGGACCGCAGACAACATGCTGGCCTTCGTCTCCGCGCTGGTCGGCAGCATCGCGATGTGGTGGGTCTATTTCCACAGGGGTGCCGAGGCCGGCGCCGAGCGCATCTCGAAATCCGAGGAATCCGGCCGGTTGGCGCGGCTCGCCTACACCTATCTGCACATGCCGATCGTCGCCGGCATCATCCTGACCGCGGTCTCGGACGAGCTGGTGCTGAAGCATCCGGTCGGGCATTCCGATATCAGGACTATCGTCAGCACGATCGGAGGTCCCTTGCTGTTCCTGGTCGGCACCATCCTGTTCAAGCACGCGATCCGCGGCTTCCTCCAGCTCTCGCACGGGATTGGCATCATCGCGCTCGCGGCGCTGTCGTGGTTCGCCGCCGAACTGTCCCCGCTATGGCTGTCGGTCGCCGCGACGGTGATCATGATCGTTGTTGCGGTGTGGGAATCGGTCTCGCTGGGATCGACGCCGGAAGAAGCCGAGGAGCATTGAGCACGGGCCGCGAGCGCCTGACTGAACGCCTCGTCCTTCGAGACGACCGCTCCGCGGTCTCCTCAGGATGAGGCTAATCAGCGCCGGTGCCCGTCGAAACTGCTGCCACGGATACCGTCCTCATCCTGAGGTGCCCGCCTAAGGCGGGCGTCTCGAAGGATGCGCCGCAGGAAACGGAGGAATTTCTACTCCGCCGCCTCCAGCGCGTGCACCGAGAACATCTTCGCCGCATCCGTCCAGCTCTCGCGCACCCGCCAGCCTGCGCCCTGCGCCAGCGCGGCGAAGCGCTCGAGGCTGTATTTGTAGCTGTTCTCGGTGTGAATGCTCTCGCCCGCGCGGAACGAAAAGCTGGTGCCGAGCAGGCGCACCGTCTGGCTCTTCTTGCTGATCAGGTGCATCTCGATGCGGTGCCGTTCGCGATTGTAGATCGCGCGATGGGTGAAGGCGGAGAGGTCGAAATTGCCGCCGAGTTCGCGGTTGATCCGCACCAGCACATTGAGGTTGAAGCGCGCGGTGACGCCGGCGGCATCGTTATAGGCGTCGTGGAGCAGGCGCTCCTCCTTCTCGAGGTCGGCGCCGATGATCATCTGCGCACCCCGGCCCAGAATAGCGCGCGCGCTCTTCAGGAAGGCCTGCGCTTCATGGGGCTCGAAATTGCCGATGGTCGAGCCCGGGAAGAACCCGACCTTGGGCATGGTCGCCACCGCCTTGGGCAGCTCGAACGGTGTGGTGAAGTCGGCCGCCACCGGGTAGATGCCGAGTGACGGAAAATCCCGCTTCAGGCCGTTCGCCTGCGCCGTCAGGAAATCGCCGGAGATGTCGACGGGCACATAGGCCGCGAACTTGCAGTGGTTGAGCAGCAGGCGGACCTTTGTGGTCGCGCCTGCGCCGAATTCGACAAGGGCCGCGTGCTCCGGGATGATTTTCGCGATCTCGCTGCCGCGCTCCTTCAGGATCGCAAGCTCCGTGCGCGTCGGGTAATATTCGGGCAGGCGCGTGATTGCCTCGAACAATTCCGATCCGGCCGCATCATAGAAATATTTCGGCGACAGCTTTTTCGGCTGCTGCGAGAGGTCCTCAATGGCCTCGCGCGCGAAGGCAGTGGTCTGCTCGTCGGGAAGATGGGCTTCGGCCAAAGCGCTGGCGTGCACATTCATGGTACTCTCCTGAACGCGCTGTCCGGCGCGCATTTTGTCGTCGGATGAGAATTTTACTCGTAGTCGGCGAGCCGCAGTCCCGTGAACTGCCAGCGGTGGTGCGGATAAAAGAAGTTGCGATAACTGATACGGCTGTGCCCCTCCGGGGTTGCAAGCGAAGAGCCGCGCAGCACCAGCTGGTTAACCATGAACTTGCCGTTGTATTCGCCGAGCGCGCCTTCGATCGCGCGATAGCCGGGGTAGGGCGAATACGAGCTGCGGGTCCACTGCCAGACGATGCCGAAGGCATCGTTGAGCTGGCCGGCGCGGGCCGCGACCTCCCACTCCATCTCGGTCGGCAGATGCTTTCCGGCCCAGCGCGCGAAGGCGTCGGCCTCGTAATAGCTGACATGGCAGACCGGTGCGTCGGGGTCGACCGGCTTGAGGCCGGCCAGCGTCATGACCTGCCATTGGCCGTCGACCTCGCGCCAATGGCCCGGGGCCTGCCAGTCGTCCTTGTTGGCGGCGGCAAAGCCGTCCATCAACCACAGTGTTGCGTTCGCGTAGCCACCATCGCGCATGAAGGCCAGCCATTCGCCATTGGTGACGAGATTGCGTGCGATCTTGACCGGGCCGACGAGGGCGCGGTGGGCCGGCTTCTCGTTGTCGAAATGAAAGCTGTCCTCGACATGGCCGACGGTATGGATGCCCTCGTTGAGCGTCAGCCAGGCATTGCCGGCGCGCGTTGCGGATGGAAAGTGCCAGTCCGGATCGTAGGCGGGATAGACCGGGTTCTGCGCAAAGGCGTGCAGGATGTCGGTGAACATCAATTCCTGATGCTGCTGCTCGTGATTGAGCCCGACCTCGACCAATGGGGCGAGGGCACGGAGCTTGTCCTCGCCGGCCTCCCGGAAGAACTTCACGACCGCAGCATCCACATAACTGCGATAGGCGCCGACCTCGCTTGCACTGGGACGGGTGATGTCGCCGCGGTGATTCCGGGCATGACGGGGCCCTGCGCTGACGTAATAGGAATTGAACAGGAAGGCGAAGTCAGGGTGAAAGGGCCGGTAGCCGGGGCAATGCTCGCCGAGCAGAAATTGCTCCCAGAACCAGGTGGTGTGGGCCCGGTGCCATTTTGCGGGGCTCGCATCCGGCATGGATTGGATCTGCTGGTCCTCCGGCGAGAGCGGCGCGGCGCGGCGCTCGGTCTCGTTGCGGACCGTGAGAAAGGCATCCTCAAGCCGCCAGGCGAGGTTGCTCGGGTCGGCCGGCGGTGACGAAAGCGGCGGACTGGCCGTAGCGGAGGCTGGTTTCGTCACGTTTTTCTCCAGACAGGACAAGAGAACGTTGTTGGCGTTGCCCGGTTCCAAAACCTGGGTTCGTCCTAGATAGGGCGCCCGTTACGGGATAAAAGTGCTTTTCGACGATGATATTAATGTCATCAGCCTATGGTCCGGGCCGGCCAGCGGACCCCGTCGCCGCCATTTTACTTTGGATGCACAACGGTTTGGGCTACATATATGGGAGGTATCGGGTTAGATCGGCCGAGCCGGCCCGAAGGGATTATTGAGGGCTCGCGCCCCAGAAGGACACGGATATGAGCATCGAGGAATTCATCGCCAACGAAGTGAAGTCGAACGACGTGGTTCTGTTCATGAAGGGCACACCGCAATTTCCGCAGTGCGGGTTCTCCGGCCAGGTCGTCCAGATCCTCGACCACATCGGCGTCGGCTATAAGGGCCTCAACGTTCTCGAATCCGCCGAACTGCGCAACGGCATCAAGGACTTTTCGAACTGGCCGACCATTCCGCAGCTCTACGTGAAGGGCGAGTTCGTCGGCGGCTGCGACATTGTCCGCGAGATGTTCCAGGCCGGTGAATTGCAGCAGCTTTTCTCCGAAAAGGGCGTCGCTGTCGCGGCCTGATCCATGACCCAGCTGACGCGCCGGATCGGCGGCGCGGAGCTCAAGGTCATCGTAGCTGACATCACCACGCTGAGCGTTGACGCCATCGTCAACGCGGCCAACACGTCGCTCCTGGGTGGGGGCGGCGTCGATGGCGCGATCCATCGGGCGGCCGGTCCCGAGCTTCTGGCCGAGTGCCGGAAGCTCGGAGGATGCCCGACCGGCGATGCCAAGATCACGAAGGGCTACCTTCTTCCTGCGCGCCATGTGATCCATGCGGTCGGCCCGGTCTGGCACGGCGGCACTCGCGGTGAGGCAGAGGCGCTGGGCGCCTGCTATCGCCGTGCGCTTGAGCTCTGTGAGGCCAATCAGCTGACCTCCGTGGCGTTCTCCGCGATTTCGACCGGGGTTTACGGCTTTCCGGCCGACCAGGCCGCGAAGATTGCGGTCCATGCGACCATTGAAGCCCTGCCGGCCGCGCCGCTGGTCGTCGACGTCATATTTTGTTGTTTCTCGGAAAAGAGCGCGGTTCTGCACGCGGACGTTTTGGCGCGGTACGGCGGCCCTTGTGCCTGACGACGCGGTCGGTACACTCTGCCGGGCCATGTTCCGGGGAGGGGATATGATTTCACAGTCTGGACTGCGTGCGCTGGTCTGCGCCGCGCTTGTGTCGTTGGGTACGATGTCGTTCGCGCGGGCGGAGGGCACCTACGAGATTCCGGTCGGCGCGCATTTCAATCCGGACAAGCTCGCGAGGATCACCGAGTTCTTCAAGAACGAGGTTGCGACCGGCAAGATCGCCGGGGCAAACGTCCTCATCAAGCAACATGGCAAGCCCGTCTACCACGAAGTCTTCGGCGTGCAGGACGCGGTCAGCAAGGCGCCGATCACCGACAAGACGATCTTCCGCCTGTTCTCGATGAGCAAGGCGATCACGTCCGTCGTCGCAGTGAAGTTGATCGAGGAAGGTACGATCAAGCTCGACGATCCCGTCTCGAAATACATTCCGTCCTTCGCCAATGTGAAAGTCGGCGTCGAGAAGAAGACCGAGGACGGCACCAAGTCGCTCGAGCTCGTGCCGCCGAACCGGCCGATGACGGTGCACGATTTGATGACGCACACCTCGGGCGTCACCTACGGCTTCTACGGCGACAGCCTGGTCCGCAAGGCCTATCGTGAGGCCAACATCTATGCCGGCGATTTCGACCTCGCCGAGTTCGCCGAGCGAATCGCAAAACTTCCGCTGCACAACCAGCCGGGCGCGCTGTGGCAATACGGCCATTCCACCGACATCCTGGCGCGGGTCATGGAAGTCGCGGCCGGCAAGCCGCTCATCGAGATCGAACGGGAGAAGCTGCTGGACCCGCTCGGCATGGTCGACACCGGCTTCTTCGTCACCGATCCTGAGAAGCAGAAGCTGCTGGCGCAGCCGGTGCCGAACGACAGCGATTTCCGGGTCGGACGGATCAACGATCCGACTGTCGTCAAGAAAATCCAGTTTGCCAGTGGCGGTATGGTTACGACCATGGCGGATTATGAGCGCTTTACGCAGATGCTGCTCAACGGCGGCAATTTCGACGGCAAGACGATTCTCAAGCCCGAGACGTTCAAGCTGATGGTGACCGACCAGATCGGACCCAAGTCGGGCGTCGATCGCGATTATTTCTATTTCCCCGGCGACGGTTTTGGTTTCGGTCTCGGACTTGCGGTCCGCACCGACCCCGGCAACGCAAAACCGCCGCCGCCCGGCGATCTCGGCGAATTGAAATGGGACGGCGCCTCCGGCTGCTATTTCGTGATCGACCCCAAGCAGGACATGTTCTTCGTGCTGCTGGAACAGACCCCGACCGAGCGCCAGCGCGTGCAGCGAACATTGAAGCAGCTGGTTTATGAAGCGATGGAGAATTGACATGTTCGGGCGCCGCGCATTGATCGCGGCGCTCGTGCTTCTCGCCGGCAGCATCGTTGCGAAGGCGGGCTCCGAGAGACCTGCGGTCCGCACGCTCTCGCCCGCGGGGCTGGCGAAGGTTTCCGACTACATCCGCAACGAGGTCGCTACCGGCAAGATTCCCGGCGCCATTCTGCTGCTTCAGCAGCACGGCAAGCCGGTCTATTACCAGAATTTCGGCGTCCGCGACGTCGCGACCGAGTTATCGATGAGCGCGGATACGATCTTCCGCCTCTACTCGATGTCGAAGCCGGTCACCTCAGTCATGGCGATGATGCTGGTCGAGGAGGGCAGGCTTACGCTCGACGATCCCGTCGCAAAGTACATTCCGGCCTTTGGCGGGATGAAGGTTGGCGTCGAGAGGAAGGCCGAGGACGGCAAGGTTGCGCTGGTGCTGGAGCCGGTGAATCGCCCGGTCACGATCAAGGACCTGATGCGTCACACCTCGGGGCTGCCTTACGGCTATCAAGGCGGCGGCGCGGTGCGCGAGCTCTACGCGGACGCCAATCTCTTCAACAGCGAACTCACCAACGCCGACTTCGTCGCGAAGATCGCCGCGCTGCCGCTGGTCGAGCAGCCGGGCACGGTGTGGGACTACGGCTTTTCCACCGACGTGCTCGGCCGCGTCATTGAGGTGATCTCCGGAAAGACGCTGCTCCAGTTCGAGAAGGAGCGGCTGCTCGATCCGCTTGGGATGACCGAGACCGCGTTCTTCATTGCCGATTCCGCCAAATTCCCGCGCATCGCCGAGCCGATGCCTGGGGATCGCAACATCAATCCGACAACGCAGGTCCGCGACATCAAGCGGCCTACGAGATGGGAATCGGGCGGCGGCGGCATGGTCGGCACGATCGGCGATTATGCCCGCTTCGCACAGATGCTGCTGAGTGGCGGCACCTATGACGGCCGGCGCTATCTGAAGCCGGAGACCATCGCGCTGATGGCCTCGGATCATATCGGGCCGGAGACGAAGATCGCGCGCGACCAGAACTATTATCCGGGCGGATCTTCCGGCTTTGGTCTCGGCTTCGCCGTGCGCACCTCGGTACCCTCTGGAACGGCGTGGCCGCTCGGCGAATATCGCTGGGACGGCGTCGGGGGCACGTTCTTCTTCATCGATCCCGAGGACGATCTGTTCGGGATCTTCATGGTGCAGACCCCGACGCAGCGCGGCCGGATTCAGCTGGCGCTGAAGACGCTGATCTATCAGGCGATGGGGCGGTGAATCGCCGATTTGTTTGTAGCCCGGATGAGCGCAGCGACATCCGGGATCCCTGCGCGTGAAGTCCCGGGTATCGCTGCGCTCACCCGGGCTACCGGACTGCTCGACTTACGCTCCGCGCACGATTTCGCGCACGTAGCCGATCGTCTCCTCGATCTGACTCGCGTTGACGTCGAGATGGGTGCAGGCGCGGATGCGGCCGTCCATCATCGCAAGCGTCACGCCGCGCTGGCGCAGCGCCGCAACCATCTTGTCGCCGGGAATGCCGGCGCCATCGGGCTTGAAGAACACCAGGTTGGTCTCGGGCTCCTGCACCTCGATTCCTGCGATCTGCGACAGACCGCGGGCGAGCGCGCGCGCATTGGCGTGATCGTCGGCAAGCCGCTCGACGTGATGGTCGAGCGCGTAGATGCAGGCCGCGGCACAGATTCCGGCCTGTCGCATCGAGCCGCCGAGGCGCTGCTTCCACTGCCAGACCGCATCGATGAAGGCGCGCGAGCCCGCCAGCACGCCGCCGATCGGCGCGCCCAAGCCCTTCGAGAAGTCGATCCAGGCCGAATCCCAGCCCGCGGTCATGTCGCGCGGCGAGATGCCGCTCGCGACAGTGGCGTTGAGCAGGCGCGCGCCGTCCATGTGGGTGACGAGGCCATGTTGTTTCGCGATCGCGACGATCTCGTCGAGCGCAGCCTTCTTCCAGATCGTGCCGCCGCCGATATTGGCGGTCTGCTCGACGCTGACCACCGTCTGTGGCGGCTGGTAGCGCGTGCGCGGATGCAGCGCTCTGCGAAAGGTCTCCGGCGTGAACTGGCCGTCGGGTCCCTTCAATTGCGTGACTTGAAAGCCGCCGATCGCGGCATGCGCGCCGCCCTCGCGCGCGATGATGTGGGCGCTCTCATGGGCGAGGATCTCGTCGCCGGGGCGGCAATGCACCAGCGTCGCGGTGACGTTGCACATCGTGCCTGACGGCATGTACACCGCGGCTTCCTTGCCGAGCAACTCGGCGACGCGCTCGCACAGCGCGTTCACGGTCGGATCGTCGCCGACCTGCTCGTCGCCGACCTCCGCCCGCGCCATCGCCTCGCGCATCGCAGGTGTCGGCTTGGTCTGCGTGTCCGAGAGCAGATTGATGCGCACCGGCGGCGCTTTGGGGTCGATCGGGGGAGGGGTGTAGAGCATGCGACGCCTCCTGAAGGCAAACGGCCAATGAAGTGTGGCTCTTAAGCAAAAAGGCCCCGGCGAACCGGGGCCTTTCGATATTCAGATCTTAGCGCGAATAGAATTCGACGACCAGATGCGGCTCCATCTGCACCGGGAACGGCACGTCGGAGAGGTGGGGGATGCGAATGTATTTCGCGGTCATCTTGCCGTGGTCGACTTCGAGATAGTCGGGGGTGTCACGCTCGGAGAGCTGGCTGGCTTCGAGGACGTGGGCGAGCTGCTTCGAGGCTTCCTTGACCTCGATCACGTCGCCGATCTTGACCAGATAGCTCGAGATGTTGACCTTGCGGCCGTTCACCTTGACGTGGCCGTGGTTGATGAACTGGCGCGCGGCGAAGATCGTGGAGACGAACTTGGCGCGGTACACAACCGCGTCGAGACGGCGCTCGAGCAGGCCGATCAGGTTCTCGCCGGTGTCACCCTTGAGGCGGCTGGCCTCGACGTAGATGCTGTGGAACTGACGCTCGGAGATGTTGGCGTAATAGCCCTTCAGCTTCTGCTTGGCGCGCAGCTGCACGCCGAAGTCGGAGAGCTTGCCCTTGCGACGTTGGCCATGCTGGCCGGGGCCGTATTCGCGGCGGTTCACGGGGCTCTTCGGGCGGCCCCAGATGTTCTGGCCCATACGGCGATCGAGTTTGTACTTCGCCTCACTGCGCTTAGTCATCGCGTCCTCTTCAGGTACATGGTTTGAGGAAACGCGCCCTCCTGTGTGACGGGCTAGCCCGGCACTGACAGGTCCGATCCCCAAAGCTTAAGGGACGGGACCGCGGGTCGCGAAACGCTTCGCGGGCCGAAATCGGCCCGCGAGCAAGCGGCTTTTAGGGGGATTTGGGGCTCGCTGTCAATGCGAATGGCCGAAATCACGTCCCGACCGCCCGGATCGGCTTGGGGCCCGCCGCCTGCAATTCGGCAGCGATTTCATTGTTCAGGACCTGTTCCAGCCGGGTCAGGACCCGGGCGATTGGGGCGCCATCGGTGACCCGGTGATCCCAGCGGATCACGACATGGATGGTCTGATCGGGCCCGACCACCCCATAGCTGACGATGAAAGGCCCCGGTGTGATGGGGTGAAGCTCGCCGCCGCCATAGGCGGCCACCGAGCTCACCGCGAAGCTGCCGAACCAGTTGCCGCGCTGCCGGCCGAAGTTCAGCCCCATCGCCCAGGACAGCCGCCGCAGCGGTAGCGGCAGGCGGGTGGCCCGCATGATCTTGCGGAACATGGGAATTTCGTCGATCGGGGCGGTCTTGGCGCGCCGGATCTCGGCGTCGACCGCAGCCAGCGTCATGGCCTCGGGAGCCGCGATTCGCTGCGGGATCACGCATTCCTCGCCGCCCTCGACCCGGGCAATGGCCACCGACGCCACGCTCGTCGGCAGCTCGTAGAGCGACGGCCAGGGCCATTTGGCATAGACGGTACGCAGGACCGGCTCGTCCCTGGCGACGAGGGCAAAAGCCTTGACGAACATGGCCGCCCAGCCGGCTGGCGCCATCGCGCCCGCGCGAGCCTCCAGCAGGGGGCCGATATCGAGCGAACGTGAGAGCGACACGAAGGGCACGCCCATCGAGGCGTGCATGAGGTCGATAATCAGGCGACGCGGCAGCGAAATGGTCTTAGGAGTCCCGCGCATCGCTCTTTGGTTTCCCCTGATTAAAGTTTGTGCAGCGAGCGGGGGTCCCGCTCGCCGCCTGCTCTAGCACGAACCAACGAGCTCAGGGCCGGTCGGTTCGCCGCATCAGGGCGCCGGCGAGGCCAGCGGCTTGGTCTTGTCGACGACGTAAACCCCAAGCACCTTCATAGCCTTATCGCCGTGGGCTTTGGCGTCATGCACGACGCCTGCCGGGATCTGGTAGGAATCGCCGGCTTTCAGCGTCTTTTCCGGCTGCCCGTCGATGAGGAGATTGAGTTCACCTTCGAGCACGTAGCCGGTCTCAATGCCCGGATGGGTATGGCGTCCGGCCGAGCCGCCCGCCGGGACTTCCGCGATGGCGGTGACGGTGTTGTAGCCATCCGGAAATTCGACCTTCTGGAGCGGGGTGCGCTTGATGCCGGGCTGCTGAGCGAAGGCCGCGACAGCGAGGCCGGTGAAGGCGAGAGCGAGCAAAGTCTTTTTGAGCATGGTTTTTCCTCCCTGGAACGACTGAGCCTAGCAGCGCCGCTGTTCCCGGCAAGGTGGCAATCGGCTTCGCCGTCAGCGCTTGATCCCCTCGAACGCCGCCATGATGCCGCGCTGGAACAGCGACCAGTCGAAACCGAGTGCGATCGCACGGTAGCCGCGATCGACCAGGGCGTTGGCCTGATCTGCGGTACGCGCCACGCCGCCGATCGGCACGCCGCTTCTGAGGATGCCGGCCTCGGCCCGCGCCACCAGCTCCAGCAATTCCGGATCGTCCATCTGTCCGCGCTTGTTGATGGAGGTGGCGAGATCGCCGGGGCCGATCACGGCGACGTCGATGCCGGGCGTGGCCATGATCTCGTCGATGCGGTTGACGGCGTCGACGTGCTCGATTGTGATCATGCAGATCATCTCGTCGTCGGCACTGGCCATGTAGTCCGGCATCGACTGGCCCCAGCGGAATGGCGCATGGAACGGACCCCAGAGCCGATCGCCGCGTGGCGGATAGCGCACGCTGCGCACCGCTTTCTCAGCCTCCGCGCGATTGGTGATCATCGGGAAATTGATGCCGAAGGCGCCGATGTCCATCGGTGCCTTCGCAAGCCATGGCTCGTTCGCCGCGATCCGCACCAGCGGTGTGCAAGGTGTGCCGGTGGTGGCCGCGATCATCGCATGAGCTTCGGTCAGTCCAATCGGCCCATGCTCGAGATCGACGATGATCCAGTCGAGGGAGCGCGCCAGGATCTGCACGGTCTGCACGCTCGGGATCGTCGCGATCGCGCCGAAGGCGGGACGACCCTCGCGCCAGAGCTGGCGGAGACGGTTGAGCGGCGTGGTCGGGACGGACATGGGAAAGAACCTGTAGGAAACGACGACGGCGGAGCCTAGCAGCGCGCTGTCGAGGCGCAAGGTCAGGCCGGAATGCGGCCGCCGAAGAACGGCGTCAGCATGGCCGAAAGGCCATGCACGCGGTTCGAGGTGAAGATCATCTCGGCGCCGGATTGAAGGATGTCACCGGCGTGCGGGCCGAGTAGATCCGAGACGCGGCGGGCGATCGCGGGCGCCGGATCGATCCAGTCGACCGGCCAGGGCGCGAGCTTTTTCAGCCGGTCTAGCAGCAGTGGATAATGCGTGCAGGCTAGCACGACGGTGTCGGTGCGTGCGCCTGCGTCCCCGGCATCGCCGACGAAACACGGGGCGAGCTCGGCGAGGATGGCGTCGTCGCTGACGGGAGAGCCGCTGAGCTCGGCTTCAGCCAGCGCGGCCAGCTCGGGCGAGCCGACCAGTGTCACCTCGCAACCCTGCGCGAAATCGCGGATTAGCGCCTTGGTGTATTCGCGCTTCACCGTGCCCTTGGTGCCGAGCACCGACACGCGCCGGCTCCTCGACTGCGCGCAGGCCGGCTTGATCGCCGGCACAGTGCCGACGAAGGGCAGGGAATAAGCGGCGCGCAGATGCGATAGGACCAGGGTGGACGCCGTGTTGCAGGCGATGACGACGAGGTCAGGATCGTGCGTGCCGACCAATTCCCCCATCAGCGGCACCACGCGGGCGATGATCTCGTCCTCGCTGTGGTGGCCGTATGGGAAGAAGGCGTCGTCCGCGACGTAGACATAATGCGCGTCGGAGCGCGCGGCCACGACCTCACGCAGGACCGTGAGCCCGCCAAGGCCGGAATCGAACACCAGAATCGTCGGAGAATTGGTCACGTGATCACTCTAGCCCGACATGGTTACCATTCGGTTTTTGGGGCGGTTTTGCGGCAGGGGCGCTGAGGGCCAATTTGGAACGATTCAATTTCGCGATTGCCGCATGGTCCCGCTATCAGCTGCCGTACTGCGGTGCGGATAGGGACAGGCCCGCAAAACTCCGGAGCGCCGACATGATCAGAAATACCAGCAGCGGCTGGGGCAGCATTTCCAGATGGCTGCACTGGAGTCTGGCGCTGACCATCCTCGGCATGATCGGCTTCGGGTGGTGGATGAACCACATCCCGGCGCGTCCCGACCGTTTCTTCTACCGCTCGATCCACGCCGATATCGGCTACGTGATCCTGCTGCTCACGGTGCTGCGCCTGGTGTGGCGCCTCGTCAACCCGACGCCGACCATGCCGGCCGAGGCCTCGCGCTGGCAGAAGGTCGCGGCCTATGTCAGCCACGGTGCGCTCTACCTCGCCGTCATCGTCGTCACCATGCTCGGCTGGGCGCATTCCGGCGCGCACGCACCTGATTATTCGGATTTCTTCGGCCTGTTCCACGTGCCGCAATTCACCGCTCCCGACCGCGCGGCGGCGGGCGCCTATGAAGACCGCCACATCCTCTTTGCCTATGTGCTGCTCGCCTTGATCGCGGTTCACGTGATCGCCGCCCTGTGGCACCATTTCATCCGCCGCGACCGCGTCGTGGCGCGGATGGTGACGGACGAGGCGGGGTAGGGCGGCTTCGTGCTTCTGTTCGATCCGTCATCCTGAGGTGCGAAGATTGCGATGCGCATGCATCGCAATCGGAGCCTCGAAGGATGAGCGGCCGGATGCAGCCGGGCCGTCGCCCTTCGAGGGCCGCTGAAGAAGCGGCCACCTCAGGGTGACGGTTATGGAATGACATTGCTTCGACATCGCAATGACGGAGTATGATGCGGCGCCAAGTCTGATCAAACCCGCAACTCGCAGGAAGCCTCATGCTCACCGTCCATCATCTCGGCAAGTCGCAGTCCGAGCGTATCGTCTGGCTGTGCGAGGAACTGGGGATTCCCTACGAGCTGAAGCGCTATACGCGCGATCCCGTCACCATGCTGGCTCCGGCCGAGTACAAGGCGCTGCATCCGATCGGGGCGGCGCCTGTGATCACCGACGGTGAGCTGGTGCTCGCGGAATCCGGCGCCGTCGTCGACTACATCGTTGCAAAATATGGCGACGGCCGACTCGTGCTCGGTCCCACTGATCCCGCCTTCGCGCAGTTTCTGTATTGGCTTCATTTCGCCAATGGCACCCTGCAACCCGGCATGGGGAGGATGATGATCCTGAGCCGGCTCGATCTCGCCAAGGACAATCCGACCCTGCTCGCGATGAAGGGGCGTCTCGATCGGGCCTACGATCTTCTCGACGCAAGGCTTCGCGAGGCCGAATATCTTGCGGGCAGCGCCTTCACGACTGCCGACATCATGACGGTGTTCTCGCTCACCACGATGCGCTACTTCCAGCCCTATGACCTCCAGCGCTGTCCGGACGTGGTCAAATATCTCGGCCGCATCAGCGCGCGGGCGGGCTACCGGCGTGCGATGGAGAAGGGCGATCCGGGCATGGCGTTGCTCTTGGACTGAACGGCGGCGTGCGGGCTATCAAGCGATCCTGTTCGTGGTGGCCGTCCGCTCCGACGCCAGCTGCTTCTGCAAGCGATCGATGTTCTGCAGTAGCCGCTGGCTGGTCAGCACCAGGAAGTAGTAGCCGAACTGCGGATCCTGGAAGTAGATCTCGAGCAACCGGTCATAGGTAATCGTCAGCACCTGCCCGTCTTCGATGCATTCAATCGTTCCGGTGCGCCGGTTGCCCGGCGTGAGGAAGCCGAGCTCGCCCATCAGCGCGCCCGGCATGATCTCGATATTGATCTCCTTGACCAGGAACTTGCCGGTGACGGTGAGGAGCATCTCCTTGGCTGGATCGCCGAGTTTGAACAGCGTGTCGCCGCGGCGATATTTGCGTTCGGTCATGAACGGCTTGAGCCATTCGATCGACATGTCGCCTTCGGCCGCATGGCGCGCCTTCTTGACGAGCTTGAGCATCTGCCGCAGGCGCAAGGCGTTGATCGGTAGCAGCAGGAGATAGAGCAGGAAGGTCGAGACGTTGGCGGAGAGCGCGCCGAAGACGGCGAAGAACGCGCAGCCGACCATGTTGGCGACGCGCAGCGGCACCATGGTCCGCATCAGGAGCGTGGCGACGAAGAAGCCGGCCCCGACCGCGGCGAACATATTAGCCAGCGTGATGTTCTGGACGAAGATCTCCAGCATCCGATTGAAGATCGAGTCATAGGTGACGTTGTTTGGATCGAGGCCCATCTGGACCAGGATCTTCGCGATCCTGAGGTTATCCGTCGCCGCCTCGAGAATGCGGTCGAGGATCGACGAAATGTCTGCGCTGCCGGACGGCATGGTACTATCCCCGCGTAAGGCCTTCAGTCCCGGTCGGTCTTCTCGACACCTATAGCCGAAATCGAACGACGACCTCTTGAATGAAGCTTTCGGCCGCCGTGCCGCAAGAGGCAAATTTTAGCCTGATCGGGCATTTCGGCAATTGCCTGTTTGGCGGTGCGTATGACCGTGGCGCGCCCGCGATTCGGGGGCCACCGGCTACGAGCCTCGGCGTGGTGGACCTCGGCGGCCGACGGGGCGGGGCGGGACCAGTCGTGGG
>NZ_JBVVPL010000020.1:0-104206 GCF_055807615.1 Bradyrhizobium sp. MV1.5
CGCTACCTCCCGAATATCGTCCCGGCGAAGGTTGGCACCCTGCTTCCCCACCGTCGTCCTGGCGAAAGCCAGGACCCGTACCGCGTGATCTATCGAGAGCACGCGGTATCGATACCGGCGAAGGGATAAACTCCCAGTGTTCGCCAAATTTCTCCCTGGGGTGATGGGTCCTGGCTTTCGCCAGGACGACGGTGGGGAAGCAGGGTGCCAACCTTCGCCGGGACGATATTCGGGAGGTAGCGTACCTTACCCCTGAGCGCGCAGCTTCTCCGCTGCCTTCGGTGCGAAATAGCTCAGCACACCGTCGGCGCCGGCGCGCTTGAACGCCAGCAGGCTCTCCATCATGGCGCGGTCGCCGTCGAGCCAGCCGTTGTTGGCGGCGGCCGCGATCATCGCGTATTCGCCGGACACCTGGTAGGCGAAGGTCGGCATCGCGAATGTGTCCTTCACGCGACGGACGACGTCGAGATAGGGCATGCCGGGCTTGACCATCACCATGTCGGCGCCCTCGGAAATGTCGAGCTCGACCTCGCGGAGCGCCTCGTCGGTGTTGGCGCTGTCCATCTGGTAGGTGCGCTTGTCGCCGGTGAGCGTCTTGGCCGAGCCGATGGCGTCGCGGAACGGGCCGTAGAAGGCGGAGGCGTATTTTGCGGCATAGGCCATGATCTGCACGTCGAGCAGGCCGGTGCGATCCAGGCCCTCGCGGATCGCGGCGACGCGGCCGTCCATCATGTCGGACGGCGCGATGATGTCGCAGCCGGCTTCGGCCTGCACCAGGGCCTGACGCACCAGCACGGCGACGGTTTCGTCGTTCAGGATCTTGCCGTCGGAGATCAGGCCGTCATGGCCGTGGCTGGTGAAGGGATCGAGCGCGACGTCGCAGAGAATGCCGATCTCCGGAAACTCCTTCTTGATCGCGCGCACCGCCTGGCAGACCAGATTGTTCGGGTTGGTGGCTTCCGAGCCCTCCTCGTCGCGCAGGGACGGGTCGGTGTAGGGAAACAGCGCGAGGCAGGGGATGGTGAGCTTCATCGCGCGCTCGGCGTCGCGCACGGCCTGGTCGACGCTGAGACGCTCGACGCCGGGCATCGAGGCGATCTGCTCGCGCTTGTTGTTGCCGTCGATCAGAAACAGCGGCCAGATCAGATCGTCCGTCGTGAGCACGTTCTCGCGCACCATGCGCCGGGCCCATTCGGCCTTGCGGTTGCGGCGCGGGCGGACGGTCAGATCGAGGGTAGGGGAGGCCCCAGTGCCATCCCGGCGCGAGACCTCGCGCAATTCGATCGGACGTCCGTATTTGATCGCCATCACTCTTCCTCCGCCTGGAATTATTCTTATACCAGCTCGCATGGTTCCCGTCACCGCGGCTTGACGTGCCGCAAAAGATGGCAGCCGATTGATTTTGCGGGGCAAAGCAGCCAGAAGGGGGGATGTCCGAGATCTCCACCCGCGATGCGGCCCGCGACAGCACCAGGGATGCCCTCCGAGACAATGCCCGAGACAGTGCAATGTCGGTGGCGGCGATCTCGTCGGAGCGAGCCGAGTCCGACGACAATGTCTGGACGCGCCGGCTCGTGCTGTTCCTGCGGGTGATGGCGCTGCTCTCGATCCTCAAGGGCCTCTATCACTGGGCGCAGGTGACGGGCTTCGTCGGCGGCGAGGACGAGGCCTTCGAGAACCAGTCGATGGCCTGGCAGGCCTCGACCATCTACTTCGCCGTGATCGAACTCGTTGCCGCGGTTGGGCTGTGGCTGGCGACGCCTTGGGGCGCCGTGGTGTGGCTGACGACCGTAGTGTCGATGGCGGTGATCGAGCTGATGTTCCCGGGCATCTACGGCGGCAGCCTGGTCGTGGTCGGGGTCGAAGCCTTCATGCTGGCCGCCTATCTCGCACTCGCCTGGATGGCCGCACGCGAACGGCCGCCATAGGCGAAGTCATTTCAACGCTCTCTCTCTCTCTCTCTCTCTCTCTTGCCCCGGACGCTGCGCAGCACGCAGTGATGCGCTGCTGAGCCGGGGCCCATCTCTCCACAAGCGCGTTTGTGGCCTCTGGGTCCCGGATCTTCGCTGCGCTCGTCCGGGACACGAGGGCGCAGTTGTGCCCGCTTGGTTGACGGTTGGTTGCGTAAAATTCGACGTAAGTTTTCGCTAACCAGCGTGTTCCGCCACAGCTCTTACGCGGCCGTTTCGAAACGGGGCGGGGCTGTTCTGGAATGCGACAATCGGGGCGGACGGAGGGTGAACAGGACCTTGCGAGAGTCAACAGAGAGTTGCGAAAAGTGCTTGTGGCACAGGCTTAATCCGCAATTCACTGTCTTAAATTCATGATCTCTTTATTCTCTTATTTAAGCCGATCTTCAAACGAGCCCCCTTAAGTTGCACCTATCAGACGGGACACAAGTTTCGTCGAATGAGTGTCGATAAAAACGACAACAGGGGAAGTGTCATGATGAAAGCCGTCGCAACTGCGGCAGATACCGCAGAGCGCGTCTCCGGCCAGCAGGGTTCGGTGCAGACGCTCTATCTGGAAGCTTTGACGCTGGTGGAGCGGCTGCATCGCCGGCTGCTCGACGTCATCAAGGACGAGTTCGATCGCCGCGGCCGTGCGGACATCAACTCGGTGCAGGCGCTGCTGCTCTACAACATCGGCGACAAGGAGCTGACCGCGGGCGAACTGCGCACGCGCGGTTATTACCTCGGCTCCAACGTCTCCTACAATCTGAAGAAGCTCGTCGAACTGGGCTTCCTCGATCATCAGCGCTCGCGCGTCGATCGCCGCTCGGTGCGCATCCGCCTGACGCCGCAGGGCCAGGAAGTCCGCCGCATCGTCGACTCGCTGTACCAGAAGCACGTCAAGACGGTCGAGCAGGTCGGTGGCATCTCGGGCGAGGAGTTCTCGACCCTGAACAAGTCGCTGCACCGCCTCGAGCGGTTCTGGACCGACCAGATCCTGTATCGTCTCTGAGTTCTTTTCGACGCGACAAGGCCAAGCCGGCCCGCAACAAGACCGGCAAGCCTCCCGAACGTGCCTGAGCTTCCCCAAGCGCGCCGGCCCGGCTCTGCCCGGACCGGTGCGTTTTTTCCATTTCGCGGTTGCGAAAAAAATCCCCAACCGCAGGGAACGAGTTCCCGGTTCGGTGCTTATCCTCTTCGATCGGAGGGCGGACGATGCTGGTCGAGCGTGGCGTGGGGGTGATGAACGTGGAACTCGTGAGCGAGGCCTACGCCATCGCCGCGAACTATCTTCGCCGCTCCGGCGCGATCCGGGACACCCTCGTCACCGACGAACGCCTGCTCGAAATCGTCATCAAGCTGCTCCAGCGCGGCGAACTCAACAAGATCAGGCTGGCCAACAAGGCCATCGTCAGGTTCGAGGCGCAGTCCGAGGCCAAAGCGGTTGCCTGATCTCAACTCCCAAACGCGGCAAGAACCAGAGGGTGCCATGGAAGCTGCCATCGACCGGATCATGCATACCTACGATTTGCTCGCCAACCGCACGTCTGCGGCGAGCGCGGAGGCGCGGGAAAAGGTGACGAACTACCTCAACACCTTGATGGAAGCCGGCGAGAAGGACACCCACAGGTTGACGGTTTGCGGCCTCACCTATCTGCGGCAGCTCGACGGCAGTGTGGATCCCGTGAAGGCGGGGTATACCGGGCTTTAGAGGCCGGCCGGACGTCAGCCGGTCGCACCGCGGCGTTTCGAGCGCAAAGCGGACCCTCCCGGGCATGGACGACTGGATGCCGGCCGGTCGTCCAATTTTCCAATCCCACCATATCTTGCATAAATCACAGGTCCGACCCGCAAACCCTTGGCCTGTTGCGGGCGATGTGGTAGATCGCGCTCGCCGCTTCCGATCGCCACACCAGACCCGCCCGTAGCCCACCAAACGGCTGCGGCGGTGGAGATATTCGCAAGATGACCTTCGCCAAAACCGCCTCCGCGCCCGATTCGTTTTTCACCGCCTCGCTCGAGCAGGCTGACCCGGAAATCGCAGCTGCCATCAAGGGCGAGCTCGGCCGCCAGCGTCACGAGGTCGAGCTGATCGCCTCCGAGAACATCGTCAGCCGTGCCGTGCTGGAAGCGCAGGGTTCGGTGATGACCAACAAATATGCGGAAGGCTATCCGGGCGCGCGCTACTACGGCGGTTGTGAGTGGGTCGACGTCGCCGAGAACCTCGCGATCGATCGCGCCAAGAAGCTGTTCGGCGCCAACTTCGCCAACGTGCAGCCGAACTCCGGCAGCCAGATGAACCAGGCGGTCTTTCTGGCGCTGCTTCAGCCCGGCGACACCTTCATGGGCCTCGATCTTGCGGCCGGCGGCCATCTCACCCACGGCTCCCCCGTCAACATGAGCGGCAAGTGGTTCAAGGCCGCGCACTACACCGTGCGCCGCGAGGACCAGATCATCGACATGGACGCGGTCGCCAAGCAGGCCGAGGAGGTCAAGCCGAAGCTGATCGTGGCCGGCGGCTCGGCTTATTCGCGCGCCTGGGACTTCAAGCGCTTCCGCGAGATCGCGGACAGCGTCGGTGCGTACCTCCTGGTCGACATGGCGCACTTCGCCGGTCTTGTCGCCGGGGGCGTGCATGCTTCGCCGGTGCCCCACGCGCACATCACCACCACCACGACCCACAAATCGCTGCGCGGACCGCGCGGCGGCCTGATGCTGTGGAATGACGAGGCGCTGACCAAGAAATTCAACTCGGCGATCTTCCCGGGCCTGCAGGGCGGCCCCCTGATGCATGTGATCGCGGCGAAGGCGGTCGCTTTCGCCGAGGCGCTGCGGCCGGACTTCAAGGTCTATGCCAAGAACGTCGTCGAGAACGCCAAGGCACTGGCCGAGGCGATGAAGGGCCACGGGTTCGACATTGTCTCAGGCGGCACCGATAACCATCTGATGCTCGTCGACCTCCGGCCGAAGGGCCTGAAGGGCAACGCCTCGGAGAAGGCGCTGGTTCGCGCCGCCATCACCTGCAACAAGAACGGTATTCCTTTCGACCCCGAGTCACCGTTTGTCACCTCCGGTATTCGTCTGGGCACGCCGGCGGCGACCACCCGCGGGTTCGGCGTTGCCGAATTCCAGCAGGTCGGCGGCATGATCGCCGAAGTCCTGAACGCGATCGCACAATCTTCCGACGGCAAGGCGCCGCTGGTCGAAGCCGCGATCAAGGAACGGGTCAAGGCGCTCACCGACCGTTTCCCGATCTATCAGTAAGGCTCAAGACAACCGGTCAAGGTCAACGGATGCGCTGCCCGAACTGCAACAGTCTCGATACGCAGGTGAAGGACTCGCGTCCGACCGAAGACTCTTCCGTGATCCGCAGGCGGCGCGTGTGCGTCGCCTGCAATTTCCGCTTCACCACCTTCGAGCGGGTGCAGCTGCGCGAGCTCACCGTGATCAAGCGCAACGGCCGCCGCGTGCCGTTCGACCGCGACAAGCTGATGCGCTCGGTGTCGATCAGCTTGCGCAAGCGGCAGGTCGAGCCTGAAAGGGTGGAGAAGATGGTTTCCACCATCGTGCGCGAGCTCGAGACCGGGGGCGAGGCTGAAATCTCCTCGGAGGTGATCGGCGAGACCGTGATGGAGCATCTGCGCACGCTCGACGACGTCGCTTACGTCCGCTTCGCCTCGGTCTACCGCAATTTCCGCGAGGCCAAGGATTTCGCCGACGTGCTTGGCGAGCTCTCCGGTGAGGAGGAAGCGCGGCTCGCCGCGATCCGCAAATGATCTTCCGCATCCTGGAGGATCAATTCGCGCAGAAGGCGCGCGAGTCCAGGGATGCCGACCGGCGCTTCATGGAGCTTGCGCTGGCGCTCGGCAGGCGCGGGCAGGGACGTACCTGGCCCAATCCCGCCGTCGGCGCCGTCATCGTCAAGGACGGCGTGATCGTCGGCCGCGGCTGGACCCAACCAGGCGGACGGCCGCATGGCGAGCCCGAAGCGCTACGGCGTGCGGGCGAGGCCGCGCGCGGCGCCACGCTCTACGTCACGCTGGAGCCGTGCTCGCATTTCGGCAAGTCGCCGCCGTGCGCCGACGCCGTGATCGCCGCCGGCATCACGCGGGTGGTGGCCGCGATCGAGGATCCCAATCCGGAAGTCGCGGGTCAGGGCCATGCGCGCCTGCGCGCCGCCGGAATCACGGTGGATGTGGGTCTGTGCGCGCGCGAAGCCGCCTTTGATCATGCCGGGCATTTCCGTCGCATCAGGGATCACCGCCCGCATGTGATCCTGAAGCTCGCGGTCTCGCCCGACGGCAAGATCGGCGTAGCCGGCGGCAAGCCGGTCGCGATCACCGGCGAGGCGGCGCGCGACCGGGTGCATCTCCTGCGCGCGCAAAGCGACGCCATCCTGGTCGGCATCGGCACGGTGCTGGCGGACGATCCGCAGCTCGACTGCCGCCTGCCGGGCATGGCGGCGCGCTCACCGGTGCGCGTGGTGCTCGATCAGAGCCTGCGCATTCCCGGCGCGAGCAGGCTCGTGGGCTCCGCGCGCGAGATTCCGCTGTGGGTGGTGGGTTCTGAACTCGCGGAGGCCGCGGCCGCCACGCGGCTCGGTGCCGCCGGCGCGCAGGTGATCCGGGTGCCGCCCGGCAACGCCTCGGGACTCGATCTTGCGGCCGTGCTGCATGCCTTGGCCGGCAAGGGCATCACGCGGCTGATGGTCGAGGGCGGCAGCCGCGTCGCCGCGTCCTTTGTCGCCGCCGACCTCGTTGACGAGATCTGGCTGTTCCGCGGCGCGGAGGCGGTGGGCGCCGACGGGGTGGATGCGCTCGCTGCATTGCCGCTGTCGAAAATCACGCAGTCGCAGGCCTACAAGGTTCATGCTAGCGAGACCTTCGATCAGGATACTCTCACCATCTACGAGCGCGCGTAATGTTCACCGGCATTGTCACCGATATCGGCGAGATCGTCGGCTTCACACCGAGGGCGCAGGGCCAGTTGCACCGGCTGCGCATCGCCTGCCGCTACGACCAGACCAGCATTGCCGACGGCGCCTCGATCGCCTGCAATGGCGTCTGCCTGACGGTGGTTGCTTCCGGTGTCGAAGGCGGCAAGGACTCTGCTCAAAGGACCTGGTTCGACGTCGATGCCGCGGCCGAGACGCTGGCGCTGACGACGGCCAAGCACTGGAGGGTCGGCACCAGGCTCAATCTCGAGCGTGCGCTCAAGATCGGCGACGAGCTTGGCGGGCATATCGTCGCCGGCCATGCCGATGGCATCGCGACCCTCGTCAGCCGCGAGGACCTGCCCGACATGGCGCGGTTCGAGCTCTCCACGACGCGGGAGCTGGCGCGGTTCATCGCGACCAAGGGCTCGATCACGCTCGATGGCGTGTCGCTGACGGTTAATACGGTGAAGGACGTGACCTTTTCGGTGCTGATCATCCCGCACACCCTCACGGTCACGACGATCGGCGGCTGGAAGGCGGGGGATGAGGTCAATATCGAGGTCGATCTGATGGCCCGCTATGCGGCGCGGCTGACGGAAATGAAGTGACGGCGTCTTTAAACTTGGCTTACCCGCTGGTGGCGACTACATAGCGCCAACCCCTGTGGAACGGATTTGACGATGGCAGACGCGCGGCGCGCACCCCTGAAGGACCAGACCGACATCTCCGGCGCACGCGCGCTGATTGTCGAGGCGCGGTTCTATGACGATCTCCAGGACGCGATGCTCGAAGGCGCGGTGGCAGAGCTGAAGGCGGCCGGTCTCACCCATGACGTCATCACGGTTCCCGGCGCACTGGAGATTCCTGCGGCGATCGCCATCGCGGTTGATGCCGCGGCCGCCAATGGCAAGCCCTATGACGCCGCGATTGCGCTCGGCTGCGTGATCCGTGGCGACACCATCCATTTCGAGATCGTCTCGCAGGAATCCTCGCGCGCGCTGATGGATCTGGCGGTGGCGCGAAAGCTGCCGCTCGGCAACGGCATCCTCACCGTCAACACCGAGGCGCAGGCCTGGGCGCGGGCGCGCGCCAGCGAGCTGAACAAGGGCGGCGATGCCGCGCGGGCCGCGATTGC
Source organism: Bradyrhizobium sp. MV1.5 (assembly GCF_055807615.1). Classification (NCBI taxonomy): domain Bacteria; kingdom Pseudomonadati; phylum Pseudomonadota; class Alphaproteobacteria; order Hyphomicrobiales; family Nitrobacteraceae; genus Bradyrhizobium; species Bradyrhizobium sp. MV1.5. Next base: position 8,024 of record NZ_JBVVPL010000020.1, read on the forward strand.
GATGCTGCGCATAAAGCGCCGGCTGGCGCGGGCTTGATCATGGCCGATAACAACAAGAAGCCGCCGGCTGGCACGGAGAAGAAAGCGAACCGGCGCGGTGCGGCGCGGCTCGCAGCCGTGCAGGCGCTGTACCAGATGGATATCGGCGGCGCCGGCATCAACGACATTTTTGCAGAGTTCGAAAGCCACTGGCTCGGCAACGAGGTTGAGGGCGACACATATCTCCCGGCGGAAGCGGCGTTCTTCCGCGACGTCGTCTCCGGCGTCGTGCGCGACCAGAAGAAGCTCGATCCGCTGATCGACGAGGCGCTGTCGAAGGGGTGGCCGTTGAAGCGCATCGAAGCGATCCTGCGCGCGGTGCTGCGGGCAGGGGCGTACGAATTGGAACACCGCAAGGACGTGCCGGGCCGCGTCGTCGTGTCCGAATATGTCGACGTCGCCAATGCCTTCGTCGACCGCGAGGAGACCGGCATGGTCAACGCGGTGCTCGACCAGATTGGCCGCCAGTTTCGCGGTGACGAGTTCGGGCGGGGGTAGACGGCGCGAGGGCGGTGAATTGATGCGATGCGGCTGCCCCATATTCTGCTGTCATCACCCGCGAAGGCGGGTGATCCAGTACGCCGCGGCCTATCGATGTCACACGATCGTCTCTGGAATACTGGATCGCCCGGTCAAGCCGGGCGATGACAGCGATGTGTGTGGCTGACGCTAATGACCAGCCCGCACAACCCCTCCGCCGAAGACTCCCTCATCGCGCGCTATTTCAAGCCGCTGGCGACTGATCCCGGCGCGCTGGGGCTGGTGGACGATGCCGCCATCCTGCAGGCGCTCGGCAGCGACATCGTCGTCACCACCGACGCGGTGGTCGAGGGCGTGCATTATCTTGCCGCCGATCCGCCCGATACCATCGCGCGCAAGGCGCTGCGGGTGAACCTGTCCGATCTCGCCGCCAAGGGGGCCGCGCCGGCCGGCTTCGTGCTGACACTGGCGCTGCGTAGCAAGGAAGACGCCTGGCTCAGGCCGTTCGCGGACGCGCTCGGCGAGGATGCGAAAACCTTCGCCTGTCCGCTGCTCGGCGGCGACACGGTGTCGACGCCGGGGCCGCAGATGATCTCGATTACCGCCTTTGGCCGCGTGCCGCAGGGGCGGATGGTCGGCCGCACCGGCGCGAAGCCGGGCGACCGTATCCTGGTCACGGGAACGATCGGCGACGCCGCGCTTGGCCTCGACGTGCTCAAGGGCGGCGCGGTAGCGGCTGCGCTGGCCTCCGATCCGCACGCGCGCGAGACGCTGATCTCGCGCTATCGCGTGCCGCAGCCGCGCAACGCTCTCGCGCAGGCCGTGCGTGACCATGCGACGGCTGCGATGGATGTCTCCGACGGCCTGGCCGGAGACCTGACCAAGCTCTGTGCGGCATCAGGCGTCTCGGCCACGATCGACGTGACGAGCGTGCCGCTCTCGGCCGCTGCGGCCGGCCTGATCGCGGGCAACGTCGTTTCCGTCGAGACGCTGCTTGCCGGGGGTGACGATTACGAGGTGCTGTGCACCGTTCCGCCGGCGCAAAGCGACACCCTGATTGCCTTGGGGCGGGCGGCAGGCCTTGCCGTCACGGCCATCGGCACGATCGTCGCGGGCCATGAGCGGCCGCGCTTCCTGGACGGGCAGGGCCAGGAGCTGGTCTTGAAGCGGCTGTCCTACAGCCACTTCTAGGAATTGCTCCAAACCCGCGTCCGGGCTCCCAAGACCGGCTAAATACCTGCCGAGATCGGCTTTTCGGCCTTATCTGGCGTTGCACCCTCAATTTGATTTTGGCAAGGTCGTGACCGACTAGGGCCGCGCCTTCGGGCAAGGGGCGGCCCTTTTCAAATCAAGGCGCCGCACCGCACGACGGAAAAACAAAGGCGCCGGGGGTACGTTCATCAAGGATCTGAGGCAAAAAATCACATGACAGCATTATGGTTGATTGTGCTCTGCGGAGTGCTTTCCGTCGTCTACGCGATCTGGGCGACGTCTTCGGTTTTGAGCGCGGATGCGGGGTCTCCGCGCATGCAGGAAATCGCGGCAGCGGTGCGCGAAGGCGCACAGGCCTACCTGCGGCGTCAATACACCACGATCGGCATGGTCGGCATCGTCATCTTCGTGCTGCTCGCCTATTTCCTGGGGCTCTATGTCGCGATCGGTTTTGCCATCGGCGCGATCCTGTCGGGGGCGGCCGGCTTCATCGGCATGAACGTCTCGGTCCGCGCCAATGTGCGCACCGCCCAGGCGGCGACGACGTCGCTCGCGGGTGGTCTCGAGCTTGCCTTCAAGGCGGGCGCCATCACCGGCATGCTGGTGGCGGGTCTCGCGCTGCTCGGCGTGACCCTCTATTTCGGCTTCCTGGTCCATTCGCTGAAGCTTGCGCCTGACAGCCGCGTCGTCATCGACGCCATGGTGGCGCTCGGCTTCGGCGCCTCGCTGATCTCGATCTTCGCCCGTCTCGGCGGCGGCATCTTCACGAAGGGTGCGGACGTCGGCGGCGACCTCGTCGGCAAGGTCGAGGCCGGCATTCCCGAGGACGATCCGCGCAACCCGGCCACCATCGCCGACAACGTCGGCGACAATGTCGGCGACTGCGCCGGCATGGCCGCCGACCTGTTCGAAACCTATGCGGTGACCGCGGTTGCCACCATGGTCCTGGCGGCGATCTTCTTCGCCAAGACGCCGATCCTGGCCGACATGATGACGTTGCCGCTCGCCATCGGCGGCATCTGCATCATCACCTCGATCATCGGCACCTTCTTCGTGAAGCTCGGGCCGAGCCAGTCGATCATGGGCGCGCTGTACAAGGGTCTGATCGCAACCGGCGTCCTGTCGCTGGTCGGCATCGCCGGCGTGATCTATTACCTGATCGGCTTCGGCAAGCTCGCCGGCGTCGATTACACTGGCATGGCGCTGTTCGAGTGCGGCGTGGTCGGCCTCGCCGTGACCGCGCTGATCATCTGGATCACCGAATACTACACCGGCACCGACTATCGTCCCGTCAAGTCGATCGCCCAGGCCTCGGTGACCGGCCACGGCACCAACGTGATCCAGGGCCTCGCCATCTCGATGGAGTCGACCGCGCTGCCCGCGATCGTCATCATCGCCGGCATCCTGGTCACCCACAGCCTCGCCGGCCTGTTCGGCATCGCGATCGCGACCGCCACGATGCTGGCGCTCGCCGGCATGGTCGTCGCGCTCGACGCGTTCGGTCCGGTCACCGACAACGCCGGCGGCATCGCCGAGATGGCGGGCCTGCCGAAGGAGGTTCGCAAGTCGACCGACGCGCTCGATGCGGTCGGCAACACCACCAAGGCGGTGACCAAGGGCTACGCGATCGGCTCCGCCGGTCTCGGCGCCCTGGTGCTGTTCGCGGCCTACAACGAGGATCTCAAGTTCTTCATTGCGGACTCCGCGCACCACGCCTACTTCGCCGGCGTCAAACCGGACTTCTCGCTCAACAACCCCTACGTCGTGGTGGGCCTGTTGTTCGGCGGTCTCTTGCCGTATCTGTTCGGCGCGATGGGCATGACCGCCGTGGGCCGCGCGGCGAGCGCGATCGTCGAGGAGGTCCGCCGACAATTCCGCGAGAAGCCGGGCATCATGCAAGGCACCGACAAGCCGGATTACGGTAAGGCAGTCGATCTTTTGACCAAGGCGGCGATCAAGGAAATGATCATCCCCTCGCTGCTTCCGGTGCTGTCACCGATCTTCGTCTACTTCGTGATCTATGCAATCGCGGGGGGCGGGGCGGCCGGCAAGTCGGCGGCGTTCTCGGCCGTCGGCGCGATGCTGCTCGGCGTGATCGTGACGGGCCTGTTCGTCGCGATCTCCATGACCTCGGGCGGCGGCGCCTGGGACAACGCCAAGAAGTACATCGAAGACGGTCATTTCGGCGGCAAGGGCAGTGACGCGCACAAGGCGGCCGTCACCGGTGACACCGTCGGCGATCCCTACAAGGACACGGCCGGCCCGGCGGTGAACCCGATGATCAAGATCACCAACATCGTGGCCTTGCTGCTGCTGGCGATCCTGGCGCACTGAGGTAGACGTTGCTGAACGAAGACCCCGCGGCGCAGGCCTGCGGGGTCTTACTTTGCGTGCGTGGTGCCAGGGGGCGGTGCATCATCTGAACATGAAACCCGCCCGGCGGGACGTGAAACTGCAACAATCCGATCATCAGAGCGATCCATCGATGCCGAGGGCGTAAGCGGCGCGGAAATGTGCATCCTACGCGTGCGCGCATTTAGGGTTGCTTAACCGGCCGAGCTCTAGAAATACGCGAGATTGTCGGCGGCGTTTTAGCGAGTTCCGCAGCACGCGTCGGGATGCTCCGCGCGAGGCGCGCTCTCGATATGTTCAGGGGTTCGCTGCTTGCCGCCCGCACGAGGGAGGTTTCCGTTGCCTGCACGGCCTGTGAACGAGATTGAGCGGGCATTGATGGCGTTTCCGGGCGTGGCGGATGCTTTCTTCGGCGCCGAGCCTTGCCACGGCGGTCAGTCCGAGGTCGCTTTCGTCGCAATTGCCCCCGATCATCTGAGCGCCGGCAAGGCGAAGCGTCTCCAGGCCGAGACGGATCGCAGAGTTGCGCAATGGCGTCGGGCTTTCGATCAAGCGTATCGCCGTGACGCCGACGGTGTTGTGCCGTCATTCGTCGGTTGGACCAGCAACTTCACCAACAGGCCCATTCCCGAACCCGACATGGTCGATTGGCTGGATCATACGGTCCTGCAAATTCGTGCTCTTGGTGCAAGGCGGGTATTGGAGATCGGATGCGGCGTCGGCTTGCTTGTCGAAAAGCTCGCGCCTGGCTGCGAGGTATATTGCGGGACCGACCTCTCGCCGGTAGCCGTTCAGCGGCTGCGTGCGTTCGCGCAGTCGGAGCCCGAGCTTCGGCATGTCGAATTTCTAGAGCGGGAAGCCGCCGATTTGAGCGGCTTGCCGCTGAATTCGTTCGATGCAGTGGTGCTCAATTCGGTCGTGCAATACTTTCCCGGCATCGAATACCTGCACACAGTCTTGGAGCATGCCGCATGCCTGGTAGCTCCTGGGGGGCACATCTTCGTCGGCGACGTTCGTAACCTCGAGCTCCTGCCGGTCTTCCATCGCGAAGTTCAATCCGCGAAAGTTTCGGGAGCCAGGGATGCCGGGCTCGCGCGAAAGATCTTCCTGTCGATCGCCCAGGAGCGCGAGTTGGTGATCGACCCCCGCTATTTTCACGGCATTTCCGGATCCATCCCGCGGATATCGGGTGCGGAAATCCTGCTCAAGCGCGGATCAAGCTACGAGCTGACCCGCTATCGCTATGACGTGGTGCTGCGTGTCGATCCCGAAGCTGCTTCAGCTGGCAGCGAGAACAGCAGCCTCGTGCCGGACATGAAGCACGGGGCAAGTGAGGGCAGGCCGCTGGCGACCGATCCGATGGCCGCCGCGTTCCTTCAGCATCTCGGCATGGAGCTCGGGGACATGTTGCAGGCCCAGGTTCCGGAGGCGAAATTGCCCGCGGCCGTGATCGCGCTCAACCAGCGAGATTTTGTCGAGATCGTGCAGGCCTCGTCGAGCGCGCCGGGCGATCCCGGCGACAATGAAATGATCGAGGCGTCGGTATGACCGCCCATAATCTGGCGCTGCGTTTCGAAGAGGCCGTTGCGTCCTCGCCGGACGCTGTCGCTCTGTTCTGCGAAGGCGACAGGTTTGCCTTTTCGGAGCTCAACCGGTTGGCAAACCGGTTGGCGCGCTGGTTGGCATCGCGGGGCGTCAACAAGGGCGCCGTGGTGTGCCTCGAATTGCCGAAAATCGTCGAGGCCTATGCGCTCGCGATCGCCTGCATCAAGATCGGAGCACCCTATGCGTTCCTCGATCCTGCGGCTCCCGACGAACGTGCCTGGCTGATGCTGGAGCGATGCCGGCCCGCGCTGATCGTCAGCGTGCGCGATGGATCTGGACCGCGGACATTGATCGGCGATGCGAGTGCCCGAGCTGCCTTGCATCATGCCGCGTCGCAGTTTGAAGATGACAATCTACAGCTGACATCCCTGATCACCGGGGCCGATCCGGCCTATGTCATGTTCACCTCGGGATCGACTGGCGAACCGAAGGGGGTGGTCATCCCCCATCAAGGGGTGCTTCACCTGATCGCCTGGGCGAAGAACGATCTTGGAATTGGACCCGGTGACCGGCTGACGAATGTCAACCCGATCTATTTCGACAATTCGGTCTTTGACATCTATGCCGGCTTGCTGAACGGAGCGGCGGTTGTCGCGCTGGACGCGCTGAAGGGGCGGCCCCCCGCAGAGCTGATGTCGGAGATCACCAAGCATCAGTGCACATTCTTCTTCGCCGTGCCGACCCTCTTCATGTTCCTGGACTCCATGCATCTTCTGAGCCCGGATTGGCTGCCGAGCATCAGCCGGTTCATGTTCGGCGGTGAGGGGTTTCCGCTGGCCCGGCTTCGCCGCTTCCACGACGCGTTTGCTGGCAAGGCGAAGCTGATCAATTGCTACGGTCCGACCGAGACGAGCTGCATTTGTAGCGGTTTCGAGATCGTCGAATCCGTTTTTGAGACCAAGGACGGATTGGCCCCCCTGGGGCGGCTCAACCCCAATTTCAGCTACCGGATCCTGGATGAAGAGATGAAGCCGGTGCCCGCGGGCACCGCCGGCGAGTTGTGGCTGGGAGGCCCTGGGGTAGGGCTCGGCTACATCAACAACCCGCAAGAGACGGCCCGCCGTTTCTGTCAGGATCCTCTGATCGACGGCTATCGGTCGATCCTCTATCGGAGCGGCGACCTCGTGGAGGCCGACGTTGAAACTGGCGTCCTGCGTTTTCGCGGTCGCGCGGATAATCAGGTCAAGCTTCGGGGGTATCGGGTCGAGTTGGAGGAGATCGACCACGCACTGATGGCGTGCAGGGGAATAACCCGTGCGCTTGCCGTGGTGCAGCACGACGCCAGTGGTGCCAGTCGGCTGCTGGCCGCGTATTCGGGTGCGAGAATGGCAGAGACCGATCTGCGCCTGCACTGCGCGGCGCACCTTCCCGCCTATATGGTGCCGGGCCGGTTCATCTGGATGGAAGACATTCCCATCAATCCCAATGGCAAGGCGGACCGCCGCTCGGTGGCGTCGCTGCTTGGCGAAGCTGTTGCAAGGGCCTCGTAGATGCAACAGCTCGTCGTGATCGCGCGCGTTGTCCGATGAGTGTTGAAAGCCAGTCCTACGGCTACGCGCCATCGGGTCCTCTTGAGAAGCCGTCGTGGCGGTTGATCCCCAGGATCGATCAGGACCCGAGGCTCGTGGCGGGGGTCCAGGACATCGGTGGCCGCGTGCTGCTCTGCTGCGCGGTCGGATTGCTCGCAGTTCTGTTTCGGCAGATAGGTATCGATTTTACAGCGGCGGGACTCGCGCTGATATGCGCCTATGCCGGCCGGTACCGGCGCGTCCTGATCCTGCTCGCAACCTTGCTGCTGCTCTATCGCAGCGGGTTCCTGATCGACCGCGGTTTTCTCGAACGGCTGGCGGTCGACGAAGGCGTCGGCGACCGGATCCATCAGCCGCTGCTGGAAGCGGTCATGCTGGTCGTCGTGGTTGCGCTGTTCGCGGGACTGCTGATCATGCAAGGAGCAGGGACGATCGTTTTCCGGCGCCCGACGCTCAGCCTGTTGCTGGCGTTCCTGGCACTCGTCGCGCTGACGCAGGCCACGGCGATGGCCGGCCTGCCGCGCGTCTTACTGTGGTCGTTCCTGATGACGGTCCAACCCTATTTGTGGTTCCTTGCCTATGGTCTGGCCGATGCGGGCAGGAAGCGATCTCCGGTGTGGCGGCATCTGAGCGTTTTCCACCCCTTCTGGGGATCGTCGCTGACGCCGTTCGGGAAGGGGCTGTCTTATCTCGACCGCTTCGAGGCCAAGACACCCGAGGAGCTTGCTGAAACGCAGCTCAAGGGCGTCAAGCTTGCGGTCTGGATCCTTGTGCTCGCCATCGTCAGGATCTGTCTCGTCGAGTTGGTCCACGCGCGTTTGCAGCTTCCAATGTTCGACGACAACCTGCTGCAATATCTCGCGGGCCATCCCTGGTCGCGTTTCGTCGGATGGGCGAGCCTCGTCAGCTTCTTCGCCGAGGACCTGCTGAGCATGACGGTTTTCGGCGGCGTCATCATTGCCACGGCGCGGCTTGCCGGCTTTCGCCTGCTGCGCAACACCTACCGGCCTCTGGAGTCAACGACGCTCGCGGAATTCTGGAACCGCTACTACTTCTATTACAAGGAACTGCTCGTCGATCATTTCTTCTACCCGACCTTTGTTCGCTGCCTCCGCGGCCATCGCCGCCTTCGCATGTTCTTCGCCACCTTTGCCGCGGCTTGTGTCGGCAACCTGCTGTTTCACTTCATCCGCGATATTCATTTCGTCCGCGAAATGGGCCTTTGGCGGGCCGTGGTCGGTCAGCAATCGCACGCGTTCTACACGTTTGTCCTTGCCATCAGCGTCGGGCTCTCGCAGATGCGCCGCGCCCCACGGGCGCCGCAAGGATGGCTGCGTGGCCGCTTGCTGCCTTGCCTGTGGGTGTCGAGCTTCTTTTGTCTCATTCACGTCTTCGATGCGCCGCTCGACCGCGAGCATTCGCTCGGGCAACGCGCCGAATTCCTGTTCTATCTCCTGGGAGTCTCGACATGACCACGAAAGCCGGCCCTGAAGTCAGATCGCAGATGCGACGCTACATCGTGCAGCGGCTGCTGATGAAGGGCGACAGCGCGCCGCTTGGTGACGATGATCTGCTGTTCACCAGCGGTCGCCTCGATTCACTCGACGCGGTCGAGCTGATTATGAGCATTGAGACCGACCACGGGATCAATTTCTCCGACATCGGCTTCGATTTGACGCGCCTGGACTCGATTTCGGCGATTGCTGCTTTGGTAGGACAGCCGTCGGCCGAGCTTGCATAGCAACCGATGTGTCGCCACGCGCTCAACCCGAAAGCGCGTCGCGGCGATGCATGTTGGGCCGCCTCCGCGGATGCGAAGGCTACTGCACGTCCATCTGCAGCCCTTCCTTCTGGATGATGCCGGCGAACTTCTTCGTCTCGGCGTCCACGAAGGCGGCAAACTGGTCGGGCGTGCCGTAGTCGGCGCGGGCGCCCATGGCGGTGATGTTCTTCTTGATGTCGTCGCGCTCGAGCATCGCCTTCACTTGAAGGTTGAGCGCTTCGAGAACGGCGGGCTGCACGCCCTTCGGCAGGAAAACGGCGAACCACGACGAGACGTCGAAAGCCGCAAGCTCCGGCGCGCTCTCGCGCATGGTCGGCAGGTTCGGCGCCAGCTCGCTGCGCTCGGTCGTGGTGACGCAGAGGCCGGTGAGCGTGCCGTTCTGCACCTGCGGCAGGCTCGGATAGAGATTGTCGAACAGGATCTGGATGTCGCCGGCGAGCGCCGCCTGGAGCGCGGGACCGGCGCCGCGGAACGGGATGTGCGTCATCTTCAGGCCGGTGAGCTGCAGGAACCAGGCGCCGGTGAGGTGAGGGCTCTGGCCGACGCCGGAGGAGGCGTAGCTGAGCTTGTCCGGATTGGCCTTGAGATAGGCGACCAGCTCGGCGATCGACTTGATGCCGGTCTTGGGATGCGCCGAGACGATGTTCGGGATCCGGATCATGTTGGAGACCGGCTGGAGCTGGTCCGGCTTGTAGGTGAGGTTCTTGAAAATGCTGTAGGCGATCGCGTTCGGACCGGGATTGCCGATCAGGATGGTGTGGCCGTCCGGCTTGGCGCGGACCACCTCGGCCGTGCCGATCGTACCGCCGCCGCCGGAGCGGTTTTCCACCACGGCCGATTGGCCCCAGGCGGTCTGCAGATGCGCGGCCAGAAGCCGACCCATTACATCGGTCGAACCGCCGGCGGCCGCCGGCACGACGAGGCGGACGTTTTCGGTGGGCTTCCAGTCCGCGAGGCTCGATCGCGGCAGGATCGCTGCGGCCGAGATAGCGGCAGCACCGGTGAGCACGCGACGGCGGGACAGCAATTTATTGGGCACGAATCCACTCCCTGCATCTTGTTTTGCGGAGAGCGTATGGAACAGGACGCGCAACGGCAAGCCGCACGAAGCCGCAGGCTGAAGGCTCAGTTAAAGCTGAGCAGCTTGAAGATCGGCGCGAGGTAGCTCATCTCCTGGCCCGACGTCGGCGTGGTCCGGCTGATGAAGTCGAAGATCTTGCCGTCCTGCAGGCCGTAATTCGCAAGGCGGCGCACGCGCCGGTTCTTGTCGAAATAGACCGCGATGACGCGCTGATCGACCACCTTCTGGTTCATGAAGGCGACCATGCGCTCCGAGCGCTGCGAGATGTAATAGAACACCTCGCCGTCGAGGGTTGCGACGGTGGAGGGGGTGCCCATCACGATCAGCACCTGGTCCTGGCTCGCGCCGATCGGAATCTGCTCCAGCGCGCCGGGCGGCAGGATATAACCCTTCTGGAACTGCTCGCCGGTACAGCCCGCAAGCGCAGCGCCAACCAGGGCCGCGGCCGCGAACAGGCGCAAGCCGCGCCAACGTGCATGAAGGCCGCGCCGCTTGTCTGCACGCAGGCTGGTCTGGTTCGTTATCGTCATAGCGGAACTGATTCCGTCCCCTTGCGTCGCGCGAGGCGCTGAAGTACCGGGCGGAGGCTCTGAATGCAACACGCGCGCGCCCGCTTGCGGAAACCACAATGCTTTGGCCGTTCAATCACTTCAGGAAACCCCGCCTAGCCTCGCCGGGCACCATTGAAGCCATCTATGGCATGATCGTGACGCAGGCGCGAGAACCCATATTTTACCGCGACTTGGGCGTGCCGGATACCGTTAACGGGCGTTTCGATCTGTTGCTGCTGCACCTCTGGCTGCTGCTGCGCCGCCTGCGCACGGTCCAGAGCGCCACCGAGCTGTCGCAGGCGCTGTTCGACCGCTTCTGCGAGGACATGGACGACAATCTGCGCGAGATGGGGATAGGGGACCAGACCGTGCCGAAGCGGATGCGGGCCTTCGGCGAGGCCTTTTACGGGCGGGTCCAAGCCTACGATCAGGCTATGGAAGGCAGCGGCGAGGCGCTGGCATCGGCGATCTGCAAGAATATCTTGAACGGGGCCGGCATGGACCAGGCGCAGCGGCTCGCGGCCTATGCCAGGGCCGCCGAGGCCGACCTCGCCCGGACCGGCGAGGCCGCATTGTTGGCCGCGTCCTTCAAGTTTCCCCGAGCGCTCCCTGAGGATGTCACGCCATGACCCGACCGATACCAGCATCCGGGCCCGATCCCTGGCGGGTGCCCGTCATCGTTGCACAGATCCCGGATACCGGCCTGCATCGCAAGCTCGAGGCCTCGGCCGCCGAGCGGCAGGCCATGGCTGAGACGGCAGGCTTGCGCGAGGTTGTCTCGGTCCAGGCCGATTTCGATGTCGTGCCGAAAAGCGGCAACCGGATCCAGGTCACGGGGCACGTCCGCGCCCGGATCGGCCAGACCTGTGTGGTCACGCTTGACCCGATGGAGAGCGACATCGACGAGGAGGTGGACCTGATATTTGCCCCCGAGGCCGAGGTCCGCCGCCTGGCCGAGCTGATGGAGGAGGGGCACGACGATCAGGAGCAGGTCGCCGACCCGCCGGAGGCGATCGTCAATGGCATTATCGACCTCGGCCGGCTCGCCACCGACGCCCTGTTCCTGGCGGTCGACCCCTATCCGCGGAAGCCGGGGGTCGTGTTTGAGCCCGAGGTCACCGCCCCCGATCCGGAGGACCATCCCTTTGCGGTCCTGAAGGCACTCCAGGACAAGAAGAAAGACGAATAGGTGCCGTCTCCCCATGGGCCCGCTTTGCTACGGGGCGCGAAGTGTTTGCGGTGGTGGTTTGAAAGCTCGAATTATCTGTTTGATTTTGATGTGTTTCTCGTGAATTAGTCCGTCCGCGGCCCGATGCTCCCGAATGCAAAAGGCTGGGGGCAAGAGGTTGTTTCGGGATAACAAAACGCTATTGTCGCGCCCCGGTCCGGGTGCGGCGTGGCGCTTGACCGACCGCCATGTTCGTGGCGAACCCATTTGCGGCCCCGCTCGTTCAAGACCGCACCAGACCAGGTTTCCAGGACTTTTATGCCAAGCAAGGTTCGCATCGCGCTTGACGCCATGGGGGGCGACGCCGGCGCCGCCGTGGTCATTCCAGGCGCCGCCATCTCGCTCGCTAGGCATCGCGAGATCGAATTCCTGCTGATCGGGGACCGCGCCAAGATCGAGCCCGAGCTCGACCGCCACCCCGCGCTGAAGGCCACCTCGAAGATCATTCATACCGATGTCGCGGTCAGCGGCGAGGACAAGCCGAGCCAGGCGCTGCGGCGCGGCCGCAGGACCTCCTCCATGTGGCTTGCCATCGATGCGGTGAAAAAGGGCGAGGCGGATGTTGCGGTCTCTGCCGGGAATACCGGCGCGCTGATGGCGATGTCGCGCTTCCACCTGCGCACGCTGCCGGGCGTCGACCGTCCGGCCATTGCCGGCATGTGGCCGACCAGGCGCGGCGATTCCGTCGTCCTCGACCTCGGCGCCAGCATCGGCGGCGATACGCATCATCTGGTGTCGCTCGCCATCATGGGCGCGGCGATGGCCAGCGTGTTGTTCAACAAGACCCGTCCCACGGTCGGCCTGCTCAATATCGGGGTCGAGGAGATCAAGGGGCACGAGGAGATTCGCGAGGCCGGCGAAATCCTGCGCGCCAGGAACCTGCCCGAGCTCGATTATCTCGGCTTCGTGGAGGGCGACGGCATCGGCAAGGGGGTGGCGGACGTCATCGTCACCGAGGGCTACAGCGGCAACATCGCGCTGAAGGCCGCGGAGGGAACCGCACGGCAGATGGCGGAATTGCTCCGGGACGAGATGAAGCGGAGCTGGCTGTCAAAGCTCGGCTATCTCTTTGCGCGCGACGCCTTCCAGGCCCTGCGCAACAAGATGGATCCGAACAAATCCAACGGCGGCGTGTTGCTGGGATTGAACGGGATCGTGGTCAAGAGCCATGGCGGAATCGCTGCCGAAGGCTTTGCCTATGCGATCGATGTTGGCTATGAGATGGTCAAATTCGATCTCCTCAACAAGATCAATCAGATGCTCAATCGCGAAGGTGGTGCACTCAGTTCCGTGCAGGCCGCGCAGGAGGCTGTTTCGTGACTCAAATTCGTTCGGTCGTGCTGGGCTGCGGCTCTTATTTGCCGGAGCAGGTGGTGACCAACGCCCAACTGGCGGCGCGCATTGACACGTCCGACGAGTGGATCGTGCAACGCACCGGCATTCGCGAGCGGCACATCGCGGCCGAGGGCGAGTTCACCTCGCATCTGGCGCTCAAGGCGGCGCAGGCTGCGCTCGCCGATGCCGGCGTGGACGCGCAGTCGATCGACCTGATTGTGCTCGCGACCTCGACCCCTGACAACACCTTCCCCGCGAGCGCGGTCGCCGTGCAGCACGGGCTCGGCATCAACCATGGCGCCGCCTTCGACCTTCAGGCGGTGTGCTCGGGCTTCGTGTTCGGGCTCGCCACCGCCGATAATTTCCTGCGCACGGGCGCCTTCAAGCGCGCGCTGGTGATCGGGGCGGAAACCTTCTCGCGCATCCTCGACTGGACCGATCGCGGCACCTGCGTGCTGTTCGGCGACGGCGCCGGCGCCGTGGTGCTGGAGGCGCAGGAGCAACCGGGCAATGCCGCGACCGACCGCGGGATCGTGACCACGCATCTGCGCTCGGACGGCCGCCACAAGGCGAAGCTGTTCGTCGACGGCGGTCCGTCCTCGACCCAGACCGTCGGCCATCTGCGCATGGAGGGCCGCGAGGTCTTCAAGCACGCGGTCGGCATGATCACCGACGTGATCGTCGACGCCTTCAAGGCGACCGGGCTCGATGCCGACAGCATCGACTGGTTCGTGCCGCACCAGGCCAACAAGCGAATCATCGACGCGTCCGCGCACAAGCTCCATATCGCGCCGGAGAAGGTGGTGCTGACGGTGGACCGTCACGGCAACACCTCGGCGGCCTCGATCCCGCTGGCGCTGTCGGTGGCGCGCAAGGACGGCCGCATCAAGCGCGGCGACCTGGTTCTGCTCGAAGCCATGGGCGGCGGCTTCACCTGGGGCTCCGCGCTGGTGCGCTGGTAAGCCACAGTCGATAAAATTTTGCCCGAATCAGATCGGATTATCGATGCGCCTGCATTGATGAGCGCTGTTGACCGCCGTATCGTAAGCTCATAATTTCAGACAACAATTGTTCGCCGTGATGTGGGGCAGGGCGATGACCGATCAAAGTAAAACCGTAACGCGTGTCGATCTGTGCGAGGCCGTCTACCAGAAGGTGGGGCTATCGCGCACGGAATCGTCCGCCTTCGTGGAACTCGTGCTGAAGGAGATCACCGATTGCCTTGAGAAAGGCGAGACGGTGAAACTGTCCTCGTTCGGCTCCTTCATGGTCCGCAAGAAGGGTCAGCGCATCGGTCGCAATCCCAAGACCGGCACTGAGGTGCCGATCTCGCCGCGCCGGGTCATGGTGTTCAAGCCGTCGGCGATCCTGAAGCAGCGGATCAACGGCCAGCACCGCACCAATGGCGACGCCAGCAAGGCGCAACCCGAGGCGTAATCCGCCCTCCGGATAAGGATTTGGCATTTGGACAAGGCGCCGGATGCGTTCCGAACCATCAGCGAAGTAGCGCAGGAACTCGACATTCCGCAGCACGTGCTGCGGTTCTGGGAGACGCGATTCTCCCAGATCAAGCCGATGAAGCGCAGCGGCGGCCGCCGCTATTACCGCCCCGACGACGTCGACCTGCTCAAGGGCATCCGCCGTCTGCTCTATGGGGAGGGTTACACCATCCGCGGGGTGCAGCGGATCCTGAAAGAACACGGCGTCAAATCGGTGCAGGGCCTCGCCGACAGCGCGGCCGCGGTCTCGTTCGGCGCCATCGAGGACGCCGTCGGCGCCAGCCTGATGGAGCCCGAGGAGGAGACCGGCGTCCGCGGCGCCCGCGACAGCGACGATGACGACTACCAGGGCGAGGAGGAGGAGGGCATCGACTTCCGCTTCTCCGAGACCGACGACGAGGAAATCCTCACCACCTTCCGCAAGGGCGGCACCCCCGCGCCCGCCGGCCCCAGCGCCATCGACCGGGAGCGCCTCGGACGGGTGCTCGCCGAACTGATCGCCTGCCGCGAGATGCTGGATCAGGCGCTGAAGGACGCCTGACGCCGGATCTCCCCGGCTGTGGGTCAGTTCCGGCGCCTTTCGGCGGAGGCAGCAAAATGGTGTCACCTCGCCTTGCGCAAACCGGCGATCCTAGCTAATGGAACGACGTTCGGAGCGTGGCGCAGCCCGGTTAGCGCACTAGTCTGGGAGACTAGGGGTCGGAGGTTCAAATCCTCTCGCTCCGACCAAATTAAAGAACGACATCAATGGGATGGATCAGGAGGTGGGGTTGGCGCGCTGACGGTCCGGGATCGTGTAGGCACGATGTCGGCACAGCATGAGCCAGCTGCAATTCTTCCACCGCCGAGCTGTCATTCAGTACCCGCCCAGTGACCCGAGCGCGGACAGCCTTGGCAGCGTCGAAGCGGACGACGGATTTCGCTACTACGTAAAGGGCGATGCGCACGGCCGTCCGGTGCGCGCAAGCGAGTGGATTTCGACCCACATCGCGGAGGCAGTAGGCGTTACCTCGCCGGGCGCGGTGACCATGCAGATGCTCTCCGGAGAGGTGGTGTTCGGATCGCGGCGTGTTCCGGGCGTTGCTAGTCGGATCGAAACACAGGCGTTCTTGACGTCGCCGTCCAGTGGCAATCTCGGTCAAAACCTGCCTGGGCTCGGTTCGCTCTTGTCGAAGATCTATGCTCTGGACCTTGTTCTGTTCAATGATGACCGTCACCTGGATAACTACCTCTCGGTCAACGACAACGGCGTCCGCCGGTTGTACACCTTCGACTTTAGCCGCGCGCTCTTCTGGCACTGGCCGTGGAACGGCTACCCAGCACCGACGTGCAACACGCGATTGTGCGGTGGGGTACTCAGGCAACTCCATGGGTTCGATTTAGTGGCTGCGAGCTCTGTGCTCGATGCTTTGGGTGCGTTCGCAACCAAGTCGGTGGAAGGGATAATCAACCAGATGCCGGTAGACTGGATGCCGACAGTACTCCGAGCGGAATTTATGGACCTGTGGACAGCCGGCGTGCGACGCTCGCGGATAGATGGTGTTCGGAAGGGATTGAGTGATGGCTCCCTCCTATAGGTTTTCGGTAGTTCAGCTCGCGACCGAAGAGGATCGCGGCGAGCGGCTCAACGTCGGTATGGTTGTCTTCAATGACGATCGCCTGGACGTTCGGGTCGGCAGGCGACTTGAGAAGGTGAGAGCCATCTCAGCAGCCATTGATGCGGATGACGTGCAGCGGGCGCTGGATGGCATGTCCACCATCGACCAAAAGCTCAGGGACGGCGGAGCAAAATTCAGCGACCGGCTCAAATTTTTGTCGAAGCTCGGTCCTCTGACGTTGTCGAAGTTCGGTGTTTTCGAGGCTGATGGGGCTTCGACCTATGAAGCTCGTGTAGCTTCGATATTGAAAGCTCTCGTTGACGCAGAGCCTGCGCCGATGCGATCGAAAGAAAAGCGCTCAAAACTTCTCACGCAAATGAAGCGTATTTTCCGGGACGAGAGAGTTCTTGCGAAGAGAGACGAGGATCTCTCGTCGCACAGAATTGTCCCTCAGTACGAAGTCGCCGAAGGCTTGACTGCCGATCTCGTTCTCAAGAATGGCGCGTATCACGTTGTCGAGACAGTCGACGCCTCCGGGGATGAGAGCACCTTCCGCAAGGCCGTCTCTGAAATCGGAGTTGCCGCACTCGTGCTTGAGCGTGCTCGCATGAAGTTTGGCGACGGGACAAGTGCGCGCCTCGTCTACGAAGCGTCCTCCTTCCTTGAGCGAGTGGCTATGCCGTCATTGGAAGCGGCTGCGCATCAGGGAGCGGAGCTCGTGAATTGGGCGAGTGCAGCAGACCGAAGCAAGTTCGTGAACTACCTCTCTTCGCTCGCAACTCCCGTTGAGCAGAAGAGAAAGGGAGCAAAAAGACCCCACCGGACGGGCCCGACCTTCATCTAAATCCGCGGCTGAGCGGAGGGGTAGGGTTGGGGAAGAAGGAAGTGCATGATGCCGGTGAACTATATCTGCGATAGCTGCGGATCCGAGGATGGTGCCACGCTTTTTACGGTCTCTTATCCAAGCGGGACTGCCAAAAGCGGAACGACCCGAGTGCAGAGTGTACTTTGCAAGGCATGCAAGACTGCTGTCGTCGAGACGATTAACAGCGCCATGCCGACGTCGGCCTCTCGCTATTGAGCCGGCCGCTCAGCCCTCGTCATCTCTTCTAGCGCGCCTTTTGTGTCAGAACACGTTCGCGAGCCGGTCGGCTAGAGCTGCTCGGGACTGGCACCCCGCGCCAAGTGTAGATTACCTTAGAGCGACGGATTGTTGCGTCCAGCCCCCCAGGTTATAGCGTCTCTCCGGTGGAGCACGTCGACACCAGCTTGGAGGCTCGCGAGGTTACGTTCGAGTATCTGCATTCGTCGATCTAAGAGTTGGGTGTGCAAGGCGTCTCGGAAAGCCAGCCGCCTAACGCAATTCTGCAGGACCCAAAGTGCAATCGCGCCAAACGCCGCAACCGACCACCAAACAGGCGCTTGGAGCAAATAAAGCACCGCGAGGGCAGCAGGAGCCACCAACAGTTCCCAAAATTTCGGAGAAAAGATGTCGTCGTTATCGATCAACTCCGGATGAACACTCGGGATGTCCTCGTGGTCGGCATCGTCCATGTTCTATGCTCCATCGTCACAGTCTGTAGCAACGCACGTCTCGGACAAGATTGCTTTGAATTCAAGCCCTCGATAGTTGATCTTCGAGCAGCTCTCCTTGTTTGCCGAGAGTTGGAGCGGCGGCTCGAAACCGTCGCTCCCAGAAGCCCATGGATCAATCTCTCCGGCCTTGTTCTCAGTTCGAGCCGTACTTCCGTTTGAGCTGCTTGTCGCCGGCTGGCACCACGAACTTCCATGCGTTAGGGAGATCGGCGCTGCGCTCATCAAGAAAGGGGACCCTACGCCCTGAAGCCGACGCCGGAGGGGCGACGCGCGCGTGCGATCATTCTGCGGGCGGTGGCTTAAAAGGAAGGTGTGATCGTTGTCACAAAGCGCGCCACCGCAATGGGGTCTGGCGCTTGCACTGCCCGCGCGGAAAGGCCAGTCGGCCTCCGGGGCGTTTCCTCGTTTTAGTCTTGGTCCGTCGTCTTGGTATCAGTAGTTTTGCGGGGCCTTAGGCGTGGCCCTTGATCTCGTAGTGACCCGGGACGCATTTGTAGCGATCGAGCCGCCAGTTGGCGTGGTAGATCGGATGTTCGCCCATCCATTTCGCCAGGGGGGCCTGTGCGCCGATCGCACACTGCATCATCGACATTTCGGGCGTCATGTTGCTGTCGGTCACGATTTCCTCGATGCAACTGCCTGAGCTGGCTGCACTCAGCCGGCAGAGCACGGCAACGACGGTCACGAACATTCCAGTCACCTCATCGGTAGTTTCTGACCACGAAGAGGATGCAAGCGGAGTGCCAGAGCCTGTGACACAAACAACACGCTGGCCTGGCCGACTCGACCCAGCGTCCGGAGTCCATTGAAGATTCGGATTGTAAAATTGCCCTTAAACCGAAGCCGGGCAAATACGGGAACCGGCAGGGGTGAGTAAGGGGTGAGTCGCAGGGATGATCGTTTGTGGGGGCAGCGCCGCGCCGGGGGCGCTTCACAGGCCGCTTGCAGCCGGTAGGCTCGGAAGGACCGTGGGCACCCGCCAAACGAGCGGGACCGCCACAAGGGATATGGAAACGCGAGGGCAGACCATGAAGGCACGACCGACCGGCGTGATCCCGCCGATGACGACGCCGTTCCGCAAGGATGGCGAGATCGACTACACGCTCGTGGCGCCCCAGGTCGACTGGATGATCGGGGCCGGCGCGCACGGCGTCGCGGCCGGCGGCTCGACCGGCGAGGGGCACACGCTGGATCACGAGGAATATCGCGACCTGATGGAAGCGACGGTCGCGGCGGTGAAGGGGCGCATTCCCGTGATCGCCGGCATCATCGTCGATTCCACGCGCGATGCGATCCGCCGCGGCAAGCTGGTGCGCGACATGAATGTCGCCGCGCTCCAGGTCACGCCGGTGCATTATCTGTTCAAGCCGGACGACGAGGCGATGGTGGCGCATTTCCGCGCCATGGCTGATGAGACCGGCATGCCCATCATCATCTACAACGTGGTACCGTGGTCGTATCTTTCGCCGGCGCTGCTGACTCGGATCATGACCGAGGTGCCGCTGGTGGTCGGCGTCAAGCAGAGCGCGGGGGACCTGAAGCTGTTCGCGGACCTCATGATGATGGCGCCGGACAAGCTGATCTACAGCGCGGTCGATGCGCTGATGTATCCGTCCTACACATTGGGGGCTCATGGCTCGATCGCCGCGATCCTGACCGCGGCGCCGCATGCCTCGGTCGCGCTGTGGAATGCGGTGAAGGCGGGTGACCATCCGCGCGCGCTCGACCTGCACAAGAAGCTGCTGACGCTGTGGAACGCCGTCATCGCCGACAATCTGCCGGCCTGCACGCGCTATGCGCAGACGCTGCAGGGCCTGCCCAGGACTTATCCGCGCGCACCGATGCCGGAGGCATCGCCCGTGCAGCAGGCGGCGATCCGCAAGGCGTTGGATGGGCTCGGCGCGTTGAACGGGCGGCGCGTCGAGGCGGCCGAATAGTCCACGCCCCGAAATTCCTGATGAGCATGGCAGCGCCGATCCGCTTTTACCTGCGGATGCGGCGCTGCTACATTTTGCGCGCGCTCAGATGCGCGCGGCGCGAGCTGTGAAGAAACATACCGACAAGGGAGGGGCCGAAAGTCCCATGAAGGATTTTGCAGGAAAGATCGCCGTCATCACCGGCGGCGGCACGGGAATGGGACGTGAGCTCGCGCGGCAGCTCGTCGCCGAGGGCTGCAATGTCGCGATGTGCGACGTCTCGGAAGGCGCGATGGCCGAGACCAGGCGGCTGTGCGAGGTCGAGAAGCTGCCGCAGGGCCTGCGCGTCACGACCCATGTCGCCGACGTCTCGATCGAGGATCATCTGAAGCGATTCCGCGACGAGCTCGCCGAGCAGCAGAAGACCGACCGGATCCATCTTCTGTTCAACAACGCCGGCATCGGCGGCGGCGGCAGCCTGTTCACCAATACGCGCGAGCAGTGGGAGCGCACCTTCAACATCTGCTGGGGTGGCGTCTATCTCGGCGTCCGCACCTTCCTGCCGATGCTGGTCGCAGCCGACGAGGCCCACATCGTCAACACCGCGAGCGTCAACGGCTTCTGGGCCTCGATCGGCATGAACCAGTCCCACACCGCCTACAGCTCGGCGAAGTTCGCCGTGAAGGGATTTACCGAAGCGCTGATCAACGACCTCCGCCTGCACGCGCCGCACGTCAAATGCTCGGTGGTGATGCCCGGCCATATCGGCACCTCGATCGTCTCCAATTCGCGCAAGGTGCAGAGCGCCGACGGTTCGGAGCGGCTCAATGCCGACGAGGTCGCGCTGACCCGCAAGCGCATGGTGGCGGCCGGCGTGCCGGATGCCGACAAGATGTCGGACGAGGACATCCAGGCGGCGTTCACCGAGCGCGCCCGCAGCTTCCTCGAGGACGCGCCGACGACGGCGGCGCAGGCCGCCAGGATCATCCTCGACGGGGTCAAGGCGGAGCAATGGCGCATTCTCGTGGGCGAGGACGCAAAGCGCCTCGACGAGCGCGTGCGCGCCACGCCGGAGCAGGCCTACGACCGCGCCTTCTACGAAAGTTTCACGCAGGAGGTCGGCTGGCGGCTCGGCTGAGGCGGCCGCCGAGCGCGCGCCGATATAGGTATGATGCTCATCATGGCAAGAGGTGCGCAGGCAATTTCGCGTGCCACCTCTTGCCAGTTCGCGGTCGGCGTTTCCCGCCAGAGTTGGCCACTCATGACGAATTGGAGTGTCACGCATGCGACACATTCGTTCAAGCGATGGTGATGTCGAACGGCTCTCATTCGGCGCACGGCTGCTTGGTCAGGGAACCAAAATAGTTTAGTCAGTCATGTGTAAGGTGATGACCAGAGCGTAGCTCCCGATGATACCCGCATGCCTCTCCGACGACTGGACCCTTTGCCCGGAGCGAGAGGACATCTCCGCTGAGTTCACGCGGCTCCTGACCGCGGCCCAGGAGGGCGGCGCCACGATCGCGGAATGCCTGATGATCGCGCGGCAGCTGAAGCGGGGCGACGACCAGTCCTGGCATCGCGAGTGGAAGAACCTGGCGCAGGCCAATCGGCTTCGTGCCGAGGCCGCGTTCGCGGAAGGTCACAGGGCGACCGCGCAGCGCAACTGGCTCCGCGCCATGAATTACTACAGCGCGGCGGCGATGCCGCTCGATCAGGCGGACGAGCGCCGCTGGGTCGCAGTCCTCGCGATGCAGGATTGCGCCCGCCGCTTCCTCGCCGCGCGCGATCCGGCCGGCGAAATCATGACGATACCCTGGCTCGACGGCCATTCATTGCAGGGCTATTTCCTGCCCGCGCCGTCGGGACGCGTGCGAGCGCCGACCGTGATCTGCATCGGCGAGCCCGGCCACCGCAAGGAAGAGTTTCTGTTCAAGCTTGCGCCGCATGCGCGCGAGCGTGGCTTCTCGCTGCTGGCGCTGGACCTGTTCGGCGACCAGCGCGACGATTATCTCGACGCGCTGTTGCGGCGCCGGGACCTCGAGAGTGCGATTCCGTGCGTCATGGACTATCTGGAGACGTGCAGCGAGGTCGATTTCGAGCGCGTCGCGATCGTCGCCGATGGCTGGGGGTCGTCCTTCGTGGCGCGCGCGGTGTTGCAGGAGCCGCGGCTCGCCGCCGCCGTCTGTGATGGCGGCCTGTGGGACCTGCACGAGCGAGCCTTCTTTGCCAGCCGATTCGCGATGAGCGACGTCTCCATCGTTCCGGTGCCGCATGCTCCGCTGATGGCCTCCAGCGCCGACTGTCCGGTGCTGATCACGCTCGGTGAGGACGGCTGGCTCAAGGCCGATCGGGCGCGTCAGATCGTGCAGACGTCCCGGCTCGGCAGTTCGGATGTCATGTTGAAGGTATTCACCGCGGCCGAAACCGGCGCGGCGCAGGGCCATGCGGACAATCCGAGCCTTGCCAATGAATACATCTTCGATTGGCTCGAATCCCGGCTTGGCGCCGCGCGGCGCACCTGAGGACGTCGCCTCAGAAGTCGAGGGTCAGGCGGACGCAGGCCTTTTCGAGACGGGTCTTCAGCATCGCGAGCTTGGTGGTGAATTCCGTCAGCTCTTTCTCGTCGAACTCCTGGAAGACGAATTCCTTGATCGTCTTGTACTGCTCGTTGAGGCTCGCCAGGTGCTTCTGCGTCTTCTCGGTCAGGGACAGCCGCACCACCCGTGCGTCGGTCGGCGAGGGACGACGGCGCAACAGGCCCTTCTTCTCGAGCAGCTTGGACTGGGTGGTGACGAACGACGGGTCGACGTGGAGCAGTTTCGAGACGACGTTCACCGGAATGCCGTCGTCCTTGTCGAGGTCGGAGATCGCCATCAGGATCAGCCATTGCGGGCCGCTGATGCCGAGCGTTCTCGCCCAGAACTGACGCAGCTCCTCCAGATACATGTTGATCGACGATATCTCCCAGGTGAAGCGCCTGATGATATCCAGATTGCCGATGGTGCGGAGGCGCGCCCCTTCTTTCCTCGTCGCTGACACAGCGTCACTCCCGTGATCTGATTTGTATGCGGCCGGTGTCGTGCAAGCCATAGTCCACGCAAGCCTGCTCTGACGCAAGTGCAGAGCAGGGTAATTTTGTCACTAAAACTACAAAGATGATCAGCTCACGGAATCGCTTTGCCGGGGTGTTGCGCACGGGGCACAGGTTTAGTGAAACCACAAAGCTTATCAAATAAGGTATTTTGATTAGTGAACGGCGCAGGCATATTGCGTCGTGACGGTGGGGGGTACTCGATCGTCCCGTTGCAGCTGGTTCGCCCACGTCCCTCGCATCGAAAGCGGGTGTGTGCGCAAAGCGGCCGAGCGGATTTGAAAGACGGGGATCTGGGGGGCCTGACGGTCCGGTCTTCGTAACATGAGCAACTTGGAGGTTTTAATATGAAAGTGGTGAAGAGCCTTTTGCTCGGCACTGCGGCGGGTCTGATCGCCGTCAGTGGAGCCCAGGCGGCCGATCTTCCGGTCAAGGCCAAGGCGGTCGAGTACGTCAAGATCTGCTCCCTGTATGGAGCTGGATTCTACTACATGCCGGGCACCGATACCTGCATCAAGCTGGGCGGCTATCTGCGCGCTGACGCGATCCTCGGCGGTGCAGGCGACTATAACTTCCAGCAAGGCGCGAACGCGGGCTCGAACAACCGTCTGACCAACTACTATACCGGCCGCGCTCGTTTCGACTTCAACGTCGACACCCGCACAGCGACCGAGTATGGCGTGGTGCGAACCTACGCCGACGCGGTCTTCACCTACGATTCCGCGACGGTCACCGGCAGCAATCCCTCGACGTTCGCGACTGGCGGCGCCGCCTCGCTCGGCCTCTACCATGCGTTCATCCAGTTCGCTGGCTTCACGTTCGGCCGCACGGTCTCGATCTTCGACGCCCCGTGGCAGAGCTATCCGGCTGGCGGTCCCGACACCATTCCGGGCGGCAGCAACCATACCAACGGTGTGAACCAGGTTGCCTACACGGCCGACTTCGGCCAGGGCATCACCGCTTCGGTCGCGTTGCAGGATGAGACGTCCGCGAACAACGGTCAGTCGAACCTCTGGAACGTGTCCTCGGGTACGGCCGCTCAGTTCGTGACGGGCGTCTACGGTGCCAACTCCTGGGGTGGCACGCGTTCTCCTGACATCATCGGTCAGGTCCGCGTCGACCAGGCCTGGGGTCTGGCCCAGCTCTCGGTTGCCGCGCATGATCTCCATGCCGGCTACTACGGCGCCACGGAAGTTACCGGTCATCCCTCCGACAAGTGGGGTTGGGCTGTGCAGGGCGCTTTGTCGATCAAGAACATCCCGACCGGCGCGGGCGACAACATCAACCTGCAGGCCGTCTACACCGACGGTGCGACCCGTTACAACTTCCAGAGCCTGTTTCCGCAGAGCTTCTTCATGTTCAGCGGTAGCGACACCGCGTATCAGAGCACCGGTTTCGCCGGTCTTTCCGACGGCGTCTTCGGTGCCGGTACCGGCATCGATACCGTCAAGACCTGGGGCTTGCGTGGTGGCTATACCCACAACTGGAGCCCGAACTGGGCGAGCGCCGTCTACGGTGGCTATGCCCAGCTGAAGTACGGCACTGCCGGCAAGGGCCTGATCTGCGGCAACTTCGCTGCAATCGCGCTCGCGGGTGCGACCTGTAATCCGGACTTCAACTTCGCGGTCGTCGGTGTCAACACCGTGTGGACTCCGGTCAAGAACCTGGCGTTCACTGCCGACCTGAGCTGGTCGCGTCTGGACCAGAAGTACTCCGGCTCCATTGCAAGCCCGGGCATTGCCACCGCTGCGAAGCCGGCGGCCGTGTACGAGCTGAAGGACCAGAACTCGGTCAGCATGCTGCTGCGCGCCCAGCGCAACTTCTAACGTCGGTCTCGCGGATCGATCAGAGAACCCCGGCGGGAAACCGCCGGGGCTTTTTTACAAGAGGGGCGTTCGGAAAATCCGGCAGCCCGTGCGGGCAGCGAAGACGAGCCATGCGATTCGATCTGGCTCAAACTTATTTACTTACCTGAGTTACTAAGCTATATAACTCCCAGCCGATGACGAAAGTTGCGGCTCTGACTTGATGCTAAACCTCCAGAAACCTCCGGCAATGCCCTGCCGGAGGTTTTTCGTTTTGGGACATGGCTCTAGGACATGGCTCCAGGCTATCACTCTAGCCGCGCATGACGCGCGCGCGCGAGTTCGGCCGGTAGGCGAGGCGGCTGTGGCCGGCGCAATAGGACTGGCCGTCGGGTGCGGAGTTGCCGCAGAAGCAGAAATCGTCCGCGCCAGGCGTCGAGATCGGCCAGCGGCAGCGGTTCTCGGCAAGCTCCAGCAGCGAGCAGCGATTGGCGTCGTCGATCGGACCGGCGACCATCGGCGCACCGGTCTCGCCATAGATCGTGGCGAGCATTTCGTATTGCAGCCGCGGCACCGTCCGCGACGTGCGCGAAGGCGCGGAGCCCCTGTCCTGAACCTTGCGGTCGTCGATGGTCCGGCCGCGCGTCAGATTGAGGCGGGACAGCTTGCCGATCACGGCATTGCGGCTGACGCCGATGTCGGCGGCGATCTCGCGGCAGGAGAGGCCGGCCTCGAAGTGCTGCCTCAGCAGTTCGATGCGTTCGTCGGTCCAGGTGGGTGAGAGAACAGGCATGTGTAACGGTCCCAGGTTGCAGATGTCGGCCATCCGCCTCTCGAG
Organism: Bradyrhizobium sp. MV1.5; assembly: GCF_055807615.1. Classification (NCBI taxonomy): domain Bacteria; kingdom Pseudomonadati; phylum Pseudomonadota; class Alphaproteobacteria; order Hyphomicrobiales; family Nitrobacteraceae; genus Bradyrhizobium; species Bradyrhizobium sp. MV1.5. Next base: position 33,562 of record NZ_JBVVPL010000020.1, read on the forward strand.
ATCCGTCCGCCTCACGTTCGGCGCGCGCTCACGTCCTGCCATTGTCGCGAATCGACAAAAGTCCGTCCTTGATGGCGAGACGGATACCTTCCTCGATCAAGGTACGTGCGACGCCGGGAACGCTGGTGCCGTGGGTGCCCTGTCTCACCAGCTTCTCCAGATAGGTGATGGTCGAGAGCGCCAAGGTTACGGGAATGCGGTCAGTCTCGGCTTTTTCGGTGGCCATGCCTAAACGCTAGCCTCATACGCAGGTACATAAAAGTTACGATTAAGACTCTATTTAGGTTTGGAGGCAGAAGTCAAATGCATGCTGCGGCGCTTGTTCAGCCCGTTGGAATCGCGAGGGAAATTAGGCATGACCGGACAAGCCGCGCGGCAGGCAGGCGGCGTGGCTTCGACCGGTCAGGCTTGGGCAGGTCGCCTCAGCCGTGCACGATCGCCTTTTCGATCATGCAATGGATGCCCTTGGAGCCGTTCACGGTCTGGGTCACCCGCAGATCGGCCGCCAGGCTGCACAGCGTATAGGCGTCCTCGCGCGACAAATTGCGCCTCTCGCCGAGCAGCACGATCATGTCGCGCAGCGCCCGCACCACGCACTGGTCGAGATCGGGGTCCATCGCCATGGTCATGTAGTGCGTCGCCGTCTCGCCGCGGGGATAGTCGAGCCTGAGGTCCTTGCGCAGCGTCAGGCGAAAGCGGCCCTGGAGCGCGGTCTCGATCGCGGTGACGCAGACCTCGCCGTCGCCCTGCACGCCATGGCCGTCGCCGCAGGAGAACAGCGCGCCCGGGACGAACACCGGCAGGTACAGCGTCGCACCCGCGCCAAGCTCCTTGTTGTCGAGATTGCCGCCCATGGCGCGCGGGACCAGCGAGGAGATGCGGCCCCAGGCGGGGGGCGGCGAAACGCCCATCACGCCGAAGAACGGCTTGAGCGGCAGGTCGAGCCCCCACGGCATGCGGGCGACCATCCGCGACCGGTCGAGCGGGATGTTCAGGATGCGCGTCTCGTGGAAATCGTCGGGCAGGGTGCCGGACAGCGGCTTGATCATGTTCCAGCCCCAATCCTGCCGGAGCTGGACGTCCAAGATCTCGACCGCGAGCACGTCGCCGGGCTCGGCCCCCTCGACCGCGATCGGGCCGGTGAGGATATGGCCCGGCAGCATGCGCTCGTTCCTGGCGTGAACCTCGTGCATCTCGGGCGGGATGTGAAACTTGCTGGGGTCGGGCAGCATGTCCGGACCGCCGCTGATGGTGTCGATCGTGACCTCGTTACCGCTCGCGATCGTGAGGACGGGCTTGAGCGCAGCCTCGAAGAAGCCCCAATGACAGGTCTCGGGGCTGGAATGCAGGTGGTGATGGGTCATTGGCCGCCTCTGGTCGGTTGTTTCTGAGCTTCCCATGAGCGACGGCCGGGCTTGACCAGGCAATCGATCCTCTTCCAAGAAGCTTTCTGAAGATCGACGGGCGGGTCAAGCCCGCGCGCACCAGGCACGATCATTCCAGCGAGGCTCCCCTGCTTTTTGTCCTGTCCAAGACCCTCGGCGCCGCGGTGCTGCCGATCAACTTGATGATCGAGCTCGGGATCGTCTCGGTTGTCCTGATGGCGACGCGCTTTGCCGCATTCGGCCGCAAGCTCGCCGCGGCCACGCTGATCATGCTGGCACTCGCCGCGTTCTCGCCGCTCGGCAATCTTTTGCTCTATCCGCTGGAGTCGCGTTTTCCGCCGTGGGATCCGTCGCGCGGTGCGCCCGATGGCATCATCGTGCTCGGCGGCTCGATCGACACCGATCTGTCGGCGGCGCACCGCACGCCGATCGTCGCGCACGCGGCCGATCGCCTGTTTGCGCCGGCCGAGCTCGCGCGCCGCTATCCGAACACGCGCATTGTTTTCACCGGGGGCACCGCGAACCTGGTTTCGACGGACTCCCGGGAGGCCGACTACTCCGCGCCGATCCTGGAGAATCTGGGCATCGCGAAGCAGCGCCTGATCCTCGAGCGCGACTCTCGCAACACCTACGAGAATGCCATCTTCACAAAGCAATTGGTGGCGCCCAAACCGGGCGAACGCTGGCTTCTGGTCACCTCGGCCTTTCACATGCCGCGTTCGATGGGGATCTTTCGCAAGGCGGGATTTGAGGTCGAAGCCTATCCGGTGGACTGGCGAATGGGTGGGCGTGACGATCTCTTCTCGTTCACCAATGCCGGCGCGGACGGGCTCGGCCGAACCGAGGTCGCCATGCGCGAATGGATCGGGCTGGTCGCCTACCGCCTGATGGGCCGGACTGGCGAGTTGCTCCCGGGACCGGCCAAGGACTAGAACCGTTCAAGAAGCAATAACAGCGCCGGCGCGCGACTGCCGGCCGGGAGGACGCCATGCAACAGCAGAGTGCAGACAGCATCGATCTTGCCGGGCTCGTCGCCGATCTCAACAGCCTGCTGCGGCTGAAGACCACGGTGATCGGCATGAAGCTGTTCGCGCGCACCGCGGACATGGAGGCAATCCCGAAAATCCGGCGGCCGAACGCGGTCCACACCACCGACCAGATCGTCAGCATGGCGGCGCGTCTGGGCTGGACCGTCGGCATCACCGCCGACGATCTCGTTGGCGCGCAATGCCGCGCGGTGATCGGCCTTGCACCGCAGGACGAGAAATGGCTCGCCGGCGAAAACTATGTCGGGGTCTGGCACGGCACGGCAGAGGACGCACGCAAGCGCCAGGAGGCGCTGGACGTGGTTCCGTTCGGGCAATATCAGGCGCTCGCGGTCAGTCCGCTGTCGAGCGGCCGGCTCGATCCGCCGGACATCTGTCTCGTCTACGCGACGCCGGGGCAGATGATCATCCTGATCAACGGGCTGCAATACACCGGCTACAAGAAGTTCGAATGGGGCGTGGTCGGCGAGACCGCTTGCGCTGATTCCTGGGGCAGGGCACTCAAGAGCGGCGAGCCCAGCCTGTCCTTGCCATGCTATGCCGAACGGCGCTATGGCGGCGTGCCGGACGAGGAGATGCTGATGGCCCTGAAGCCGGAACATCTCGCCAAGGCGGTTCTGGGCATGAAGGCGCTGGCGAAGAACGGCCTGCGCTATCCGATACCGCCCTATGGGATTCAAAGCGACGTCCGTGCCGGCATGGGCGTGAGCTACGCGAAGAAGTAAAGCAAAGGCCGACCATGAGCTCTGCGAAATTCGACATCGTCGTCTATGGCGCGACCGGTTTTACCGGCCAGCTCGTCGCCGAATACCTGACCCAGCATTACAAGAGCGACCATTCGCTCAAATGGGCGATGGCAGGCCGCAGCCTCGGCAAGCTGAAATCGGTGCGCGACGCGATCGGCGCGCCCGGGAATACGGAGCTTATTGTCGCGGATGCGTCGGATGCGGCCTCGCTGAAGGCGATGGCGGAACGGACGATGTCGGTGATCACGACCGTCGGGCCGTACCAGCTCTACGGCGAGGAACTGCTCGCGGCCTGCGTGGCCACGGGCACGGACTATTTCGATCTCTGCGGCGAGCCGATCTGGATGCGCCAGATGATCGACAAGTACGAGGCGGCCGCAAAAGAGAGCGGCGCGCGGATCGTGTTTTCGTGCGGCTATGATTCCGTGCCGTTCGAACTCGGTACGTTCTTCGTCCAGGAAGAGGCCAAAAATGTCTTCGGCGCGCCGGCCCCGCGCGTGAAGGGCCGCGTGCGCGACATGCGCGGCACGCTCTCGGGCGGCACCGCCGCGAGCGCGAAGGCGACCTTCGATGCCGTGGCGAAGGATCTCAGCCTTGTCGCCATTCTCAACGATCATTTTGCGCTGACGCCCGGCTTCAGCGGCCCGAAGCAGCCGAAAGGCAACAGGGCCGCCTTCGAGGAGGACCTGCAATCCTGGACGGCGCCGTTCATGATGGCGCTGATCAACACGCGCAACGTTCACCGCTCCAACATGCTGATGGGATTTCCCTACGGCCAGGACTTCGTCTACGACGAGATGGTCCTGACCGGTCCCGGCGAGAAGGGGGAGGCCAACGCCAAGCTTGTGATGGCTGCCAATGCGGGCAAGACCGGCCCCGACGCACCGAAGCCGGGCGAGGGGCCGTCGAAGGAAGAGCGCGAAAACGGTCTGTTCGATCTGCTCTATATCGCGATCGCACCTGATGGCCGCATGGTTCGCGCCGGCGTCACCGGCGACCGCGATCCCGGCTACGGCTCGACCTCGAAGATGATCTCCGAATGCGCCATCTGCATGCTGCGTGACACGACCGACGTCGCAGCCGGCTTCTGGACGCCGGGCGCGGCGATGCGGCACAAGCTGATCAAGCGGCTGGTCGAGAACGCGGGGCTGACGTTCGCTGTGGAGGAGTAGCTGTCACCTTCGCCTCTCCCGGGCGGCGAAACCGACCTTTCATCCTCAAGCCGTCTCGCGTGTTGAGCACGAGCAAGGTGATGTTCACAGCTCCTGCGGCAAGCTCGACAGCCTGCACTGCATAGAAGACTGCATCGAGCTCGGCGGCGCTCGCCTTGTGTGCGAGGAACAGTGCGGCCGGGACCAGGACCAGGATGCCATTGCCGGCGATCAGTGGCATTCGCTTGATCTTCGCGCCGACCAGCCCGGCTCGCCGACCCCGTGCCAGTGTAAAGCCCGTGCCGCCCGCCGCCGCCAGCGCCGGGACCAGCAAAAGAAAGCCCCACGGTATGGCCGTCTTGACGGCGGTGATGACGGCTTGGGATGCGAAAAGCTCGCTGAGCGCGGTCGACAGCCAAAACGTCGAGATGGTCAGAAGCGCGATGGCGCCAGCAATGGGATGAATCACCTTGATCATAATTGGGTTTCCTTGACCGAGAACGGCTAGCTTGTTCAATATGACATGATGATGTCGATATTGATGATGCAAAGAACCATATTGACATGATGGTGTCAATAAATTCATGGTGACAATATGCGCGTTACGAAGCGATCTCCGGCCGGTGATGCCTTGACTGACCTCATTCTCGATCTGTTCAGGGTCAACAACCTGACCGTGACGTGGGGCGACCGGCTGGTCGCTCCGCTCGGTCTGACCAGCGCCCGCTGGCAAATTCTGGGGGCGATCGTAGCCGCGGACCGCGCCCAGCCGGTCGCCTGGCTCGCCCGCGACCTTGGAGCGAACCGCCAGAACGTTCAGCGCATCGTCAATGACCTGGCGCAGGAGGGGCTCGTTACGTTTGAGCCCAATCCACATCACCGTCGCGCCCACCTTGTGGTGCTGACGGACAAGGGACGGAAGACTTACGATGCTGCCATCCGCCTGTATGACCCCAGGATCAACTCTCTCGTGCAAGGTCTGCCGATGGAAGACCTCAGGGCCGCCGGTCGCCTCATGAAGGTGCTGCGCAAGAGGCTTGAAGACCAAGAGAGTGCTACAGAGGCTTGATCAATCGTCGTGCCGACATCGACTATGTGGTGACGCTCTGCGTCCTTCTGGCGCCGCCCGTGCCGAGGCCGAGTACGATTCGACCTGATGCGCTTACACCGCCCGCGCATCGTACGCGTACATGAAATCCATGCCCTTTGCGCCGAGCGGCAGCAGCCATTTCATCATCTGATTGCGGATCCACGCGCCGGTGGCGCTGAACTCGCGCTTGCTGTTGCCGTTGCGGCGCGCCATGGCGACGATCTTTTCCGCGCGCGGGCGCCGTTCGGCCTCGAAGGCCTGGAAGGTGGCGCCGAGTTCCTGGCCTTGCTGCATCAACCGGGCGAGGCGCATCGCATCCTCCAGCGCGAGCGAGGCGCCCTGGCCGGCATGGGGGCTGGTCGCATGGGCGGCATCGCCGATCAGCAGCGAGCGCTTGCGCGACCAGGTCGGCAGGGTGTCGACGTCGAGCGTGTCGGTGACCACGATGTTCTCGGCTGCCTCGATGATGCCAGGGATCGGATCGTGCCAGCCGCGGTGGAAGCCGCGCAGATGCTGCTTCAGCGTCGCGTGGTCGAGCGCGCGAAACATCGCCGCGTCCATGCCGTGCGCCGGCTGCGTGCTCCACCACATCACGCCGTCGTCCGGATCTGGGCTGCAATAGCCGTAGCCGAAGAAGCCGCTCTGCCCGAACGTGGTCTCGACGTTCCGGCCGATGGGCCGGCCGTCGAGGACGGCGTGCGGCACGAAGCCGCCGAAGCCGATCAATCCGGTGTCGAACGGCTGCGGCCCGTCCGGCACCACCTGGCGGCGCGCGACCGAGTGTACGCCGTCGGCGCCGATCAGGAAGTCGCCTTCGGCCGTGGTGCCGTCGGCGAAGTAGGCGATGATCGGCTGGTCGCCGCGATCCTCGATCTTGATCAGGCGCTTCTCGAAATAAAGCGAAACGCATGCGCACCAGGCCTTGTCGATCAGCATCTCGTTCAGCGTGGCGCGGCAGACATTGACCGCGGGCTGGCCGAAGCGCCGCGCCATGTCGCGGTTGATCGAGCCGAGCCTCTCTCCGGCTTGCGAATAGAAGTCGAACGATTCCGCGATCGAGCCGCGGCTGATCAGCTCGTTCGAAAGGCCGATCTCGTCCATGACCTGCATGCCGTTCGGTGCGATCTGAAGGCCGCCGCCGATGCCCTTCGAATAGGGCCAGGCCTCGTAGATCGCGGACTCGATGCCGGCGCGGCGCAGCAGGATCGCCGCCACGGGGCCGGCGATGCCGGCGCCGATGATCAGGACCTTGCGGGGACGATAGGACATCGCTTGCTCCCGACGTTTCCGTGGTGCTAGGAGAATTATGGTCGCTAAATATCTTAGTGACCAAGATATATATCGACTAAGAGATGAGGTCGGCCTTGTCAAGGACGAAGGCGCGCGCTGCGCTGCTGCAGGAGCTCGAGGAGGCGATGCGCAGGTCGTCAGCGCAGGGCGTGCTCTATGGCCAGACCGTTGCGAACGTTGCCGGAATTGCCAATTCCGACCTCGAATGCATGGACATCCTGTATCTCGAAGGCCGTGTCACCGCCGGCCGGCTCGCCGAAGTGACGGGGCTCACGACCGGCGCCATCACCGGGGTGGTCGACCGACTCGAAAAGGCCGGCCTGGTGCGTCGTGAGCGCGACGATGCCGATCGTCGCAAGGTTTTCATTGCCGTCGTGCCGGAGGCGATAGAGAGGCTCGGCCAGTTCTACGTGCCGATGCAGCAGGCGATGGAGAAGGTTTTTGGCGCCTATTCCGACCAGGAATTGCGCCTGCTGCTGCGTTTCGCCAATGAGGGCTACAAGGGCGTGCTCGCGGCGACCGCGGCGCTGAAGGGCCTGCTCGACACGCCGCCGGAGAAACGCCCCGATCTCAAGCTGAAGAAGCTTCGTCGCCAGCCCTAGACTTGTAGATCTGCGCGGCCGCGATCATGCCCCACATCGCGCCCAGCATCATCCAGAAATGCCGCCAGTGGTCGGTGTCGATCACAAAACTTTCGCCGACGGTGCCGACGAAGGCGGAGAACACCGCGAGATAAGCGCGCTGCCAGGGCACAGGTACGAAGATGTGCCTGACCCCCATGATGACGGTCGTGAAGACCAGCGCGGGATAGCAGATGCCGGACAGCCAGCCGCCGGACATGAAGGCGTTGAGATAGGAGTTGTGGGTGTCCTCGGGAAAGAAGCGGTGGAATTGCAGAGGGCCGATGCCGAACGGCAGGTCGAGTGCCATCTCCGCTCCCAGGATGTGCCGGCCGAACCGGCCGAACCTGCCTTCGTCATAGCTCTGGTCGAAGCTCGCGCGCTGCTTGAACATCTCGGCGGTGGAATCGAACGACATCAACACTGCGATCAGCGCGAGGCCCAGCACCGCGGCCAGGATCGCCATGACGATGATGCGCGAGCGCTGCGCGTTGGTCCGGCTGGTCAGCACCATCAGCGCCAGCATGAAGGCGGATGTCAGCACCAGCCCGCCCCAGGCGGCGCGGGAGAACGCGAGCAGGATCGCCAGCGACATGATGCCGAAGGCGATGACGTTGCGGAACGCCTTGCCGGCCTTGTCGGAGACGACGCTCTGCAGCGAGAACAGCGCCGGGAGGATCAGGAAGGCGCCGAGCACGTTCGGGTCCTTGAAGGTGCCGCGCGCGCGTCCGTACAGTGTAAGGAGGTCGTCGCCGCCGGGAATCAGGTGGAAGTAGCCGACAACCGCCGACAGCGAGGCGACCATCGCGCCGACAACGAGCCCGCGGCGGAGCATGTCGAGCCGGGCCGCGGTGTCCTCCGACGTGACCATGGCGAAGAACACGACTGTCACCGCCATGTACCAGGAGGTCGCAATCCAGCTCACGACGTCGGACTGCTCGAACAGCGGGATCGCACTGATGGTGTAGCCGATGTTGAGCAGGACCAGCATCAGCACCAGTGGCATCAAAGCGAGCCGCAGACGCAGGCCGGTGGCGAAGAAGGTGACGGTGGCCAGCAGCGTCACGATCTCGTAGGGGCTCGGCTCGATGAAGACGATCGCGCCAGAGGCGCCGACCAGCCATACCAGCGCGCGCTGGAGCGCCAGCACGCCGGGCGCAGCGCGAACCGCTGCATTCATCTCCCCGGCTGTTGCCGCATACGCCATCACACGCTCATTCGTTTACGCAACTGCTACGCCCACAAATACCTCTGTCATCGCCCGGCTTGACCGGGCGATCCAGTATTCCGCGGCAGCGCGGCTGAATCTCAGCGCCGCGGCGTACTGGATGCCCCGCCCCAGTGCGCAACTGCGCACAAGGCGGGGCATGACCACAACTCAATACGCATTCTCGTTCTTGGTCAGCAGCGAGATCGGCGTCTTCAGCAGAATGACGAGATCGAACAGCACCGACCAGTTCTCGATATAATAGAGGTCGAACTCGACGCGTTTCTGGATCTTCTCTTCATTGTCGATCTCGCCGCGCCAGCCGTTGATCTGGGCCCAGCCGGTGATGCCGGGCTTGACCCGGTGGCGGGCGAAATAGCCGTCGACGGCTTCGTCGAACAGCCGGCTCTGCAGCTTGCCCTGCACCGCATGCGGTCGGGGGCCGACCAAAGAGAGATCGCCGGAGAAGACCACGTTGAAGAGCTGCGGCAGCTCGTCGAGGCTGGTCTTGCGGATGAAGCGGCCGACGCGGGTGACGCGCGAGTCGTTCTTGGTCACGACCTTCGAGGCCGTCGGATCGGCTTGATGATGGTACATCGAGCGGAACTTGTAGACGTCGATGCGCTCGTTGTTGAAGCCGAAGCGCTTTTGGCGGAACAGCACGGGGCCGGGGCTGTCGAGCTTCACGGCCAGCGCCACCAATCCCATCACCGGCAAGGCCACGAGCAGCGCGAGGGTGCCGACAACGCGGTCGAACAGCCATTTCATCACCAGGTCCCAGTCGGTGATCGGCGCCTCGAACACGTCCAGCGTCGGCACCTCGCCGATATAGGAATAGGAGCGGGGGCGGAAGCGCAGCTTGTTGGTATGTGCGGAGAGGCGGATGTCCACTGGCAGCACCCAGAGTTTCTTCAGCATCTCCAGGATGCGCGTCTCGGCGGAGATCGGCAGAGCGAACAGCACGAGATCGACGCGGGTGCGGCGGGCGAACTCGACGATGTCGTCGACCTTGCCGAGCTTGCGCGCGCCGGCACAGGTGTCGAGCGCGCGGCTGTCGTTGCGGTCGTCGAATACGCCGAGCACGTGGATGTCGGAATCCTCCTGCTCCTTCAGCGCCTCGACCAATTGTTCGCCGTTGCGGTCGGAGCCGACGATGATGGTGCGGCGGTCGAGCCGGCCCTCGCGCCCCCAGGCGCGCACCAGCGAGCGCAGCACCAGACGCTCGCAGAGGAGCGCGGCGAGCCCGAGGACGTAAAAGGCGGCAAGCCACAGCCGCGATATTTCGCTGCCGAACTTGGCGAAGAAGGAGATGCCGATGAACAGCAGGAAGACGAACGACCAGGACGAGATCATCCGCGTCATCTGCCGGAGCTGACCGCGGAACAGCTGCACCTGATAGATGTCGGCGGCCTGGAAGCAGACCACGGCGGACACCGCGACGGCGATGATCTGCGCGGGATAGATCCAGCTGAAAGAGCCAGCGTGCGGCATCACGTAGCCGAGATAGAGTACGATGCCGACGAGGCTCAGCAGTGCGAAATCGGCGAGGCGTACGAAGCCGGTGATCACGATCGGTGAATAGGCGCGGGCGACCTTCTGGTTGACGACGTCGAGCGCGGCGGGCGAGAGCCGCTGGCGGCGCTCCACAAAGGGCCGGTCAGCCGGCTTCGCCGCGGCGCTGGTCGCGGCATCGAGCATCGAGCGTGCGTTGAGCGGTTCCACGGGCGTCCACGTCCATTCCAAAAATCCGCGGGCCGCGTCCTTGCTGCCCGGGCGAGCATCCCATGGCCCTCGGATTATCGGACAAATCGGAAGATTCTCTAAAGCGGGTCTTAAGAATGGTTAGTGATTGGTAAATGCGTCGCGATAGCCCGCGAGCACGCCCTCGACCATCGCCTGCTGGGAGAAATGCGCGGAGATGCGCTCGCGAAGGGACGAGGCGCGCTGCGCTGTTGCCAGCGGATTGTCGAGCGCAGCGGCAATCGCCTCGGCCATGGCTTCCGCGTTGCTCGGCGCGAACAGCGCCGGGTTCTCCGCGCCGAAAATCTCGGGAATGCCGCCGATCTTGGACGCAATCATCGGAATGCCGGCGGCGCCGGCCTCGATCACGACATAGGGCATGGAATCGCCACGCGAGGGAACGACCAGCAGCCGCCCCTTGGAGAAGCCGTAGCGTGCCTTGACGTGACCGATGAAGCGGATGGCGCCGGAGAGGCCGAGCCTCTCGACTTGCGCTTTCAGCGCCGCGGTCTCCTCGCCGTCGCCGCCGAGCGTCAGCGTGACCTTCTTGCCGCCCTCGTGCAGGCGCGCCACCGCTTCGACCAGCAGATCGGCGCCCTTGATGTGCCTGAACTCACCGACATAAGCGAGGTCGGTGGCGTCGTCGGCCATGACGACAGGTTCGAATTCCTCCGGCGTCACGCCGTTGAAGACGCAATGCACCACGCCCTTCGGCTTGCCGACGATGCGCTGATAGGTGTCGCGGGCAAACGCGCTTTCGAACAGGAACAGGTCGGTCGCGTCCATCAGCGCACGCTCGAGCCGCGCGTAAAACTCGCCCTTGAGGGTGTTGAGGGGATAGTGCAGCGAGCCGCCATGCGGGGTGTAGATGCGGATGGTGTCGTCGGATCGCCGCCGCATGCGGATGAAGGCGCCGGCCTTGGCGCCGTGGCCATGCATGACGTCGGGCTTGAGCGTGGCGATCAGGCGCCGCAAGCGGAACCAGACCAGAACATCGTCAGGCGACGGTTCGCGGCGGATCGCCATCCGGTGCACGCCAAGCTTCAGCCGCGGTGCGAGCTCGGCAAGGGCCTTGTCGGCGCGCTCACCGCCGGTGAGACTGTCGGCGAGGATGCCGACATGATGGCCACGATCGACCTGGCCGTTGGCGACGTCGAGGATGTGGCGGAAAATGCCGCCGACCGGAGCGCGCACGGCGTGTAGGATACGAAGCGGCTGGTCGGGAGAGGGGGGCATGATCAAAACCAGCGCTCGACGGCGAATGCTCGAACAAACTCACGAAATATCGAGACGGATTAAGAGCCCTCGTGGTTAACAAACGGTGACGGGCGTGCCCGCGCGAGCTGCGGCACGCCACGATTAACCCAGCGGCAACCTTAATGGAGTGTAATCGCCCTGGTTGAGGTAGGTTCGTGGCGTTGCGCCTGCGGGAGTGTTCGATGCGTTTAGCGTTCTGGCGTGCCGGCAAGGACAAGGCTGTGGTCGAGCGGGCTGTCTCGAAGGCCGCAGCCAAGCGGGCCGAACTCGAGCCCCGGGTTGAAGCAAAGCCTGCACCCATTGCTCCGAGGCCGGCGCCAGTCGAATCCGGCGACATCGACCTGCACGCGCTCGGCGCGGCATTGGCGCGCAAGCGCGGCTGGATCATCGTGCCGACGGTGCTGGCGCTCGTCGCATCCGTCGCGATCGTCAATCTGATCACGCCGCGCTACAAGTCTGAATCCCGCATCCTGATCGACGGCCGCGAGAACGTGTTTCTGCGCCCCAACAGCGATCGCGCCGAGGAACGGCAGGCGCTCGACGCCGAAGCCGTTACCAGCCAGGTGCAGCTCGTGCTGTCGCGTGATCTCGCGCGCGAGATCATCAAGAAGAACAAGCTTGCGGAACGGCCCGAGTTCGATCCTGTGCTGCAAGGCATTTCGCCGCTGAAGTCGCTTGCGGCGCTGGTCGGCATCGGCCGCGATCCGTTCTCGATGACGCCGGAAGAGCGGGTGCTGGACGCCTATTACGAGCGCCTCCAGGCCTACGCCGTCGACAAGTCGCGCGTCATCGTCATCGAATTCCAGTCTGCCGATCCCGATCTCGCCGTGCGCGTCGCCAATTCGATCGCCGACGGCTATCTCGTGCTCCAGCAGGATGCGCGCCAGGATCAGGCCCGAAACGCCAGCCAGTGGTATGCCGGCAGGATCGACGAGTTGCGACGGAATGTCTCCGAGGCCGAAGCGAAGGCCGAGGATTTCCGCTCCAAGTCGAGCCTGTTCGTCGGCACCAACAACACGACGTTGTCGAACCAGCAGATGGGCGAGGTCAACACCCAGCTCAACAACGCACGCGCGCTCAAGGCCGATGCCGAGTCCAAGGCGCGCCTGATACGCGAGATGATCCAGAGCGGCAAGCCGATCGAATCGTCGGAAGTGCTGAATTCGGAATCGATGCGCACGCCCTCCCAGCAACGCGTGGCGTTGCGGGCGCAGCTGGCCGAGCAATCGTCAACGTTGCTCGGCAACCATCCGCGCATCAAGGAATTGAAGGCGCAGCTCGCCGACCTCGACACCCAGATCCGCGACGAGGCCGCCAAGCTCGCCCGCACGCTCGAAAACGATGCGCGTGCCGCCAGTGGGCGTGTCCAGGAATTGTCGGCGAGCCTCGAGCAGCTCAAGAAGCAGGCGACGGCCACCAACGGCCAGGACGTACAGCTCCGCGCCCTCGAGCGTGAGGCCAAGGCCCAGCGCGACCTGCTCGAAACCTATCTCGCGAAGTACCGCGAAGCCAACACCCGCGAGACCATCGACACCGCGCCGACGGATGGCCGCATCATCTCGCGCGCCGTGGTCTCGAACACGCCGGCCTATCCGAAGAAGCTGCCGATCGTGCTGATCGCGACGATCGCGACACTGCTGCTCTCGTCCGGCGTCGTCGTCACCGGAGAGTTGTTGCGCCAGACTGCGCCCCGTGCGGTAGCGGCGTTCACGCCAGCGCTGACGCGGGCGTCGGCTCGCCGGGAACAGATCGTCGAACCGGTGGTCGAGCCCTTCGCCGAGCCGATCGTCGGTCCGGTGATGGCAGAGCCTGCGCCGCTGCAGCCGGAGATGACGGCCGATGCCGACGTCACCGAATTCGCGGAGATCGAGCGTCTGGCCGACAGCCTGCGCGCCGCCGGAGCCATGGCGAAGAAAGTCACGGTACTGGGCACCGCGAGCGGCGAAGCCATCACGCTATCGACGCTGACATTGGCCCGGCATCTGGCGCGCGATGCGCGGGTCGTCGTGGTCGATCTCGCCGCGTCCTCGCCGACCATGGCCGCCGTGTCCGTCGATGCCTCGGCCCCCGGCCTTGCCGAACTGATGCAGGGCGAGGCGTCGTTCGCGCAGATCATCACCCGGGACAAGCTCTCGCGGCTGCATCTGGTCATGGCCGGCCGTGCCGGCTTCGATCGCAGCCTGTTGCAGTCGCCCCGCGTGACGCTCGCGATCGACGCGCTGCTGCGCGCCTACGACCACGTGCTGCTCGATGCCGGCAGTGCTTCCGACCTTCCCGCCGAGCTCCTGACGGCGAATGCCCGCGCCGTCGTGGTGCCCGACGCGTCGATGACGCCGGATGCACGCGCGCTTATGTGCGAACAGCTCAGCGCCGTCGGCTTCAGCGAAGTGACGATGCTGCGCAGGTCCGTGCAGCCGTCGGATGCGAGGGACGCACCGCGGGTCGTGGCGGCGTAATGTCCTTGCCCTCTCTGCGGGCCCGAGCGAGCGCCTCGTCCTTCGAGACGACCGCTTCGCGGTCTCCTCAGGATGAGGCTTGGCTAAATCGGAATCCGTTGAAGGTGCTGCCGCGAATTCTCCCCTCATCCTGAGGGCCCGCCAGAGGCGGGCGTCTCTAAGGATGCGCCGCAAGGGAGCGTTTCCCAACCGGGAAATTCTTACCCGAACGCTCGCCGCAGCCGCTGCGCGAGGTCGAACAGCATCTGGTTCTGTTTCACCAGCCGCTTGCCGTGGCTCAGCGAGGACATCGCCATTGCCGCGAATTTCCCGCGTGACGTTAGCGGAACAAAACTGTCGAAGATGTCCTGGTCGTCCTTGCAAAACATCCGCTTGTACTCGTCCGAGCCGATGCCGAGGTCGAGCGAGCGGTAGCCGCGCTCGGCGCAGCGGTCGATGATGTAGCGCATCAGGATCAGCCCGGGGCTGTAGCGGGCGTGCTCGGACATCGTGTAGGTGTTGAACATCATCGAGAAGCGCTGGCCGTCGGCGACGCCGGCGAAGATCGCGATCACCTCGTCGTCGCATTCGAGCGCGTGGATGTCGATGACGCGGCCGTCACCACGTGGCGCAAGGCAGGCGCTGCGGACGAATGGCTCGACGCCGGGCTCGGCGAAGACGTTGGGAAGCTTCTGTTCGGCCATCCGCGCCGGCTTGACGCGGAAGAACCAGTCGAGCAGGCGGGTGATGTCAGCGTCGGTCGTCGCCAGATGATAGCGATAGCCGGCGAGCGCCTGGAGCTTCTTCTCCTTGCTCTTGAGGCGGCGGCGGAAGGAGTTGCTGATCCGCGATGCCGGCGGGCCGCCCGGTTCCATCGTGAGCAGCGGGCAGCCGTTGATCGCGCTCTGGCGCGGCAAATGCGCGAACGGGTTCTGCTGGTCGTTCCAGTGCAGCGGCTGCTGCGTCAGTGCGAGCACGTCGGCATGTTCGCCGAGCGGCGCAAACAGCGCGTCGAGATCGGCGCTGGCGACCTGCGCCGCAAACCCAGCGCTCCACAAGCCCATGTTGAAGGTCGTATGCTTGCCGCCCATGAAGCAGGCGGTGCGCACGCCATGGTTCTGGCGCAGCGAGAGCGGCAGCAGCAGCAGCGGCTGATGCTCGGCGTCGCGGCCAACGACGATGAAAGGGCGGGCGCGTTCGTGCTCGCCGACCAGACGCTGCCAGGGACTGAGCAGATCAAATCGCTGATAGGGCGTGAAGAGGTGACCGGGCTGCTCGAAGCCACGCCAGACGGCCTCGGCCGCGCCGAGATCTGTGACGATATCGACAT
Source organism: Bradyrhizobium sp. MV1.5 (assembly GCF_055807615.1). Lineage (NCBI taxonomy): Bacteria > Pseudomonadati > Pseudomonadota > Alphaproteobacteria > Hyphomicrobiales > Nitrobacteraceae > Bradyrhizobium > Bradyrhizobium sp. MV1.5. Next base: position 48,859 of record NZ_JBVVPL010000020.1, read on the forward strand.
GCGCGATGCGGCCCGCTTTCGACCCCGCTGGCAATTCTGCCGTCCGGCTTTGCATCGCCGCAGCCATGGTCATTCGCGAACCTGTCGAGAAATCAAAATATGCGTAATTCGGCCTGTGGCCGACCTTTGCAAAGAAATGTCAACAAAGGGTAATGACTATAGGAGGGGGAACGGCCGCCGACGGGCGCGAGGTGGGATAGTGGCATCCGACGACAGATGGCTGGAACGGCTGCGCCTTGAGCTGACCTGGCTCACGGGCCAGGCCGCGCTGCGCAGTCGTGGCGCCGGCGCCATCCTGCGCTTTGCGCATGTGCGGCCGCGGCGCGGCGGGTTTCAGCCGCTGCGCGAAAACGAGATCACGCCGCATTTCCTCGATCGCGCCATTCGCGCGCTGAGGCGGTGGAAGTATGATTTTCTCGGCATGGACGAGGTCTGCCGGCGCGCGGTGACGCTGTCCGAACAGCGGCGCTTCGTGACCCTCACCTTCGACGGTGCCGGCAAGGATCTGATCGACTTTGCCTATCCGGTGCTGGCGCGCCACGCCGTGCCCTTCACGATCTACGTGCCCACGGCGTTTCCCGACGGCGTCGGTGAGGCCTGGTGGCTCGGACTCGAACAGGTGATCGCGCGCGAGAGCCGTGTCAGCCTGATGATGGGCGACAAGGAGCAGCGCTTCACGGTTACTGATAACGCCGAGAAGCAGGCGCTGTTTTCGTTCCTCGAGGCCTGGCTGCGCTCGCTGCCGCCGGCGGATGTGTCGGCTGCGATCGCAGACCTCTGCACGCGCTACCGGGTCGACCTTGCCGCGCTCTCGCGCGAGGCATCGATGAAGTGGGAGGATCTGGCGAGGCTTGCGGCCGATCCGCTGGTGACGATCGGCAGTGCGACCGTGAACTATCCCGTTCTCGCCAACATGAAGGATGCGGCGGCGCTGCGCGAGATGACGATGGGCAAGGCGGTGGCGGAAGCGGCCTTCGATCGCGATATCCGGCATCTCGCCTTTCCGTTCGGCGATCGCGCCTCGTTCCGGCGCAGCCATGTCATCATGGCGGAGGAGGCCGGCTTTGCCAGCGCGGTGACGACGATCCCGGGCGTCGTGGATGCGGAAGGGCGCACCAATCTGCGCGCGCTGCCGCGCATTTCCTGGGATGGCCGGGTGCGCTCGCTGCGCATCATGCGGGTGCTGGTGTCGGGGGTTGCTTTTGCGCCGGTGAAACCGACGGGCGGAACTACGAACTAGTTTTCGCCCGGTCCGGCCGCTGCATCCAGCTCACGATCGGCATCGCCGGCAGCACCCAGCCCATGCCGACCACCACGTAATAGATCGCCTGCCGCCAGCCGGATTCGGCGATCCACGGCATCTGCGCCAGCGCCATGCCGAGCAGGGCCCAGACGGTGGCGAGCACCAGGAGCAGGATGGTGCCGAGGAACTTGCGGGTGCGGATCGTCATGACGGAATATCGCGGCTTTCGCGTAACTTGCGCTGCGGGAGCGGGGGACTATAAGGGGCACGCAGTCCGGTTCAAGCTCTGGTTTTGCCTCGAATGACGACGATTTCCGCCCCGTCCGAACCGCATCGCGCCGTGCGCTGGTGGCTGATCTCAGTGGCTGCGCTGATTGCGCTGATGGTGCTGGTCGGCGGCGCGACGCGGCTGACGGAATCCGGGCTCTCGATCGTCGAATGGAAGCCGGTCACGGGCAGCGTGCCGCCACTCTCGGAAGCGCAGTGGACGGCGGCCTTCGAGGCCTACAAGACGATCCCGCAATATCGCGAACTCAACGCCGGCATGAGTCTGTCCGAGTTCAAGGAGATCTTCTGGTGGGAATGGAGCCATCGGCTACTCGGCCGTTTCATCGGCGTCGCCTATCTGCTGCCGTTCCTGTTCTTCCTCTGGCGCGGCGGCCTGTCCGGTGAGTTGAAGCGGCGGTTGTGGCTGTTGTTCGGGCTCGGCGGGCTCCAGGGCGCGGTGGGCTGGTGGATGGTGGCCTCGGGGCTGTCGGAACGCGTCGAAGTCTCGCAATATCGGCTGGCGACGCATCTTGTGCTCGCGCTCGTGATCTTCGCCGGGATCGTCTGGACGGTGCGGCGGCTCGCCGAACGGCCGCAGATCGCAGCATCGTCGCGGCTGCGCTTCACCAGCGCCTTGCTCCTCGTCATGACCTTTATCCAGATCTATTTCGGTGCGCTGGTTGCGGGCCTGCGCGCCGGTCGCGCCTACAACACCTGGCCGCAGATCGACGGCGCGTTCATTCCCTCAATGGAGCGGCTGTGGTTCGAAACGCCGTGGTGGCGCAACATGTTCGACAATGTGCTGACGGTGCAGTTTGAGCACCGCATGACGGCCTATGCGCTGTTCGCGCTGGCGGCGTTGCACGCGTTGGATGCGGTCCGTTCGCGCGCGGGGGCCGCGGCAAGCGGGGCGCTTTTGCTGTTGGGCGGGGTGAGCCTGCAAGCATTGCTCGGCATCCTCACGCTGCTCAACCAGGTGCCGATCGATCTGGCGCTCGCGCATCAGGCGGTCGCCATCGTGGTGCTGACGCTTGCGGTGATGCAGACAGAGCGGCTCGCTCCACGGCATTCGACCGAAGTGCAGCCACGCGCGGTTCCCGTCGGTCAGCCCGGCTGATCGGATCAGCTCTTCAGCAATAACCGTAGATGCCGCACGAGTAGGGCAGGCGCCAGAAATAATCGACCTGCGCCCCGCCGTAATACGCGCCCTGATAATCATAGTCCCATGGGCGGCCATAATAGCCCGGCAGCGTGTGGGAGCCGGGCAGCAGCGGCGTACCTGGCAAGTTGCTGACGTAGCTGCCGATGCCGTAGGCCGGCGAGATCAACGCATCCGGATCCTTCTCGACATAGACATGCGGCGGAGCGGCGGCCTGCCGCTTCGGCCTGGCCGGCAAATCGGCGGCCATCGCCGCCGAGACCATCAGCATTGCCGCAAGGGCAGGCACTATCCAGCGCAGCATCTTCGGCTCCGAATCAAAGAGGGCGATCCAGCGACGATGTATGCGGCAGATATGGTTAATGACTGTTAACTGGAGCCGCACTCCGGGGCACACCAAAGCGCCCCGGAATGACGTTGATGCTACGCGCCCAGCGCCTGTTCCAGATCGGCGATCAAATCTTCCTTGTCCTCGATGCCGATCGAGAGCCGCACCACGTCGGGGCCGGCGCCGGACTTGATCTTGGCGGCGTCGTCGAGCTGGCTGTGCGTGGTCGAGGCCGGATGGATGACGAGCGAGCGGGTGTCGCCGACATTGGCCAGATGCGAGAACAGCTGCAACTTCGACACCAGGCTGACGCCGGCATCGTAGCCGCCCTTCAGGCTGAAGGTGAACACGGCGCCGGCACCCTTTGGCGCGTATTTGCGTGCGAGCTGGTTGTACTTGTCGCTTGCAAGGCCCGCATAATTCACCGCGGCCACCGCCGGATGGCCGGCGAGGAATTCGGCGACTGCTTTCGCGTTGTCGCAGTGCTTCTGCATGCGCAGCGGCAATGTCTCGATGCCGGTGAGGATCATGAAGGCGTTGAACGGCGACAGCGCCGGTCCGAGGTCGCGCAGGCCGAGCACGCGGCAGGCGATCGCGAAGGCGAAATTGCCAAACGTCTCCTGGAGCCGGATGCCGTGATATTCGGGCCGCGGCTCGGAGAGCATCGGATATTTGCCGCCGGTCGACCAGTCGAAGGTGCCGGCATCGACGATGATGCCGCCGATCGAATTGCCGTGGCCGCCGAGAAACTTCGTCAGCGAGTGCACGACGATGTCGGCACCGTGGTCGATGGGACGGATCAGATAGGGCGAGGCCAGCGTGTTGTCGACGATCAGCGGGACGCCCGCCTTGCGCGCCACCGTCGAGATCGCCTCGATGTCGGTGATGCTGCCGGCGGGATTGGCGATGGACTCGATGAAGATCGCTTTCGTGCGCGGCGTGACCGCACGTTCGAAGCTCGCAATGTCGTCGGGATCGGCCCACACCACGTTCCAGCCGAAGCTCTTGAACGCGTGCGTGAACTGGTTGATCGAGCCGCCATAGAGCTTTCGCGCGGCGATGAACTCGTCGCCGGGCTGGAGTAATTGCTGCAGCACCACGACCTGCGCGGCATGGCCCGAAGCCACCGCAAGCGCGGCCGTACCGCCTTCGAGGGCTGCGACGCGCTCTTCCAGCACCGCATTGGTGGGATTGCCGATGCGGGTATAGATGTTGCCGAACGCCTGCAGGCCGAACAGAGAGGCGGCGTGGTCGGCATCGTTGAAGACGAACGACGTCGTTTGATAGATCGGAGTCGCGCGCGCACCGGTGGTGGGATCGGGCTGTGCGCCGGCATGCACGGCGAGGGTCGAAAATCCCGGAAGGCGATCGCTCATGGAGGGCGTCCTGTTCTCGTGGTCTGAAATCGCGCGGCATGCTGATTGGCGCCGCGGCTGCCGTCAAGGCGCGGCTTCACACCGGAACGATCGTGCTACGCATTGTCGCGTTCGCGAAATGAAACCTTCGCAACTGCGTCAGCTTTGCTCGCTCTTGTTCTTGGCGGCGCGGTCCGATGCCGCAGTGTCGCCGCCGCCGACACTCATCCGATTGAGGGATAAGCGCATGCCCTGCGTCGGCACCGGGGCGCGTTTGGAGCTCAGCGTGCGTGAATTGACGCCCATCCAGGAGATCTCCGACGACAGGCGGCCATATTCGATCTTGGGGCAGCGGTTCATCACCACCTTGATACCGACCGATTCCGCCTTCAGCGCCGCCGCATCGTCGCGCGCCCCCAGCTGCATCCAGATCACCATCGGCAGCGGATCGAGCGTGAGGGCTTCCTCGACCACCGGCATGATGTGGCTGGAGTTGCGGAAAATGTCGATCATGTCGACGGGGCGGTCGATGTCGGACAGCGAGGCGACGAAGGATTTTCCGAGCAGCTCCTTGCCGACATGGCCGGGATTGACCGGAATCATGTCGTAGCCGCGCTGGGCCAGATATTTGAACGCGAAATAGCTCGGCCGCACGTTGGCCGGCGAGGCGCCGACCATCGCGATCGATTTCACGTTGTTGAGAATGCCCCGGATGTAATTGTCGGGATAGGCGTCGTGGTTCATTTTCTTCTTTCGTTCGTCATTCCGGGGCGATGCGCAGCATCGAACCCGGAATCTCGAGATTCCGGGTTCGGCTCTGCGAGCCGCCCCGGAATGACGGTGTAACAAATACAGTCACTCGTCCCGCCATGTCGGCGTGCGTTTCTCGATGAAAGCGCCGATGCCTTCCTCGGCGTCTCGCGCCATCATGTTCTCGGTCATCACCTCTGCCGCATAGCGATAGGCGTCTGCAAGGCTCATCTCGGCCTGGCGATAGAACGCCTCCTTGCCGAGCTTGACGGTATAGGCGGATTTCAGCGCGACCTGTTCGGCCAGCGCAATGGCAGCAGCGCGCTCGGTGCCGGCGGCGACGACACGATTGACGAGCCCGATCTCGCGTGCGCGTGCGGCCGGGATCGGCTCGCCCGTCAGCAGCATCTCCATCGCCTGCTTGCGCGGGACGTTGCGCGACAGCGCCACCATCGGCGTCGAGCAGAACAAGCCGATGTCGACGCCGGGAGTGGCGAAGTGTGCTGCTTCCGAGGCGATCGCGAGATCGCAGCTTGCCACGAGCTGGCAGCCCGCGGCGGTGGCGATGCCCTGGACGGATGCGACCACGGGCTTGGGCAGGCGAACGATCGCCTGCATCATCGCGCTGCAGGCGGTCATCATCTCGGCGAAAAAGGCGCGGCCGCGATCCGGGTCGGTGCGGCGCGCGGTCAGCTCCTTCATGTCGTGGCCGGCGGAGAAGGCGGGGCCGTTGGCCGCGATCACGACACCGCGGACGGACTTGTCGTCGCGGATCTCGTTGAGCTCGGCATGCAGGCTTGCGATCATCGTCTCCGACAGGCTGTTGCGGGCGGCCGGGCGGTTGAGGGTGAGGACCGCGATGGGGCCCACGGTCTCGCGCAGCAGGATCGGCGGTTGCGGGGAGGGGGCGCGGGCGGCCTGGACGGACATCAAAGCGTTTCCGGTTGGATTATTGCGATTGGATGACGCAGATAACTTAATGTAACAGGGGACGTGAAGCGAGGGTGAGGGGCAGCATGGCGTTAGCGAAAATGAGCGTGGCGGAGCTCGAGCAGTTCCTTCGCAACGAGTTTCCCCAGGCCTTCAGCGGCGACGACATCACCATCGAGAGCGCGGACGGTCAGGCCTGCCTTTTGCGTCAACGCTACAGCGAAAGGATGCTGCGGCCGGGCGGAACCGTGTCCGGCCCGACCCTGATGGCGCTCGCCGATTTCGCGATGTACGTGGTGCTGTTGTCCGCGATCGGGCCGATCGGGCTCGCCGTGACCACCAATCTCAACATCAACTTCCTGCGCAAGGGGCAGCCCGGGCAGGACGTGCTGGCGGAGGCGCGGCTGCTCAAGCTCGGCAAGCGCCTCGCGGTCGGCGAGGTGAAGCTGTTGTCCGGTACCTCCCCCGATCCGATTGCGCATGTCACCTCGACCTATTCCATTCCAAACGTTTGAGCTTTTTACAGGTATCTTGATACCATAATTCTAAGCCATTGATCTTGAACATGTAAATTCCGCCTTTGGGCATTGACCGCAGCGCCGCTGTTCTCTAGAAAACCGCCCAGTCCGGTGCGGTGTTCGCGCCGATGCTCCCCGTCCACGGAAACTCTGACATGAAAACCTTTTCGGCAAAGCCGGCTGAGGTGACGAAGAAGTGGGTACTGATCGACGCCAAGGGTCTGGTCGTCGGCCGTCTCGCCACCATCGTTGCCATGCGCCTGCGCGGCAAGCACCTCCCGACCTACACCCCGCACGTTGATTGCGGCGACAACATCATCATCATCAACGCGCAGTATGCGGTTCTCACCGGCCGCAAGCGCGAGCAGAAGACCTATTACAAGCACACCGGTTATGTCGGCCACGTCAAGGAGCGCACCGCGCGCCAGATCCTCGAGGGCAAGCATCCCGAGCGCGTGCTCGAGAAGGCCGTCGAGCGCATGATCCCGCGTGGCCCGCTCGGTCGCGTCCAGATGGGCAACCTCCGCGTCTATGGCGGCGCCGATCATCCGCACGAGGCCCAGACGCCCGAGAAGATCGACATCGCCAAGTTGAACCGCAAGAACACGAGGGCCGCATAACATGGCCGAATCCATCCAGTCGCTCGACCAGCTCTCGCAGCTCAAGACGGCGGCCGCGCCCGACGCGCCCAAGCACGAGAAGAAGGTCGACAAGTTCAACCGCGCCTACGCCACCGGCAAGCGCAAGGACGCGGTCGCCCGCGTCTGGATCAAGCCCGGCGCCGGCAAGGTCACGGTCAACTCGCGCGAGGTCGAGGTCTATTTCGCCCGTCCCGTGCTGCGCATGATGATCGAGCAGCCGTTCTCCGTGGCCGCGCGGTCCGGCCAGTATGACGTGATCTGCACCGTCGCCGGCGGCGGTCTGTCCGGCCAGGCCGGTGCCGTCCGTCACGGCATCTCCAAGGCGCTGACCTATTTCGAGCCGGAGCTGCGCACCGTGCTCAAGAAGGGTGGCTTCCTCACCCGCGACTCCCGCGTGGTCGAGCGCAAGAAGTACGGCAAGGCCAAGGCCCGCCGGTCCTTCCAGTTCTCGAAGCGTTAATCGCTTCGGTCGCATTCGCCGCGAAAGCGGCTTCAATGAGATGCAAAAGGGCGCTGATTTCAGCGCCCTTTTTGCTGTTCGTTTGTATGCAAATTGATGGCGTGTTTCCCGAAAACTTGGCCCCGCATGAAAACCTGAATGGAACCCGCGGGACATAGCGTCGCATTTGGAAGGGCGCGCAAATCGGTTGGGCCGGTCGCGTAACTGCTATGTCTAGAAGGGGGCCGACATGATGTCGCTCGATAGCATCACGCTCTATTTGGTCGCCACCATGGTCGCCGCATTGCTCGGCGCCATGATGGTGTTTTTCGGAAGGCAGGAGAACAGCGCTGCGCTGAAATGGTGGGGCACCGCCTATCTGCTCGGCGCCGCATCGGTCGCACTCTGGACGGCGGCCGGCGACAGATTGGGGCCGCATCTTTACCTTGCGCTGAACGCGGTCGGCTTCGTCGCCTGCGGCATGGTGTGGAATGCGGCGCGCGTCTTCCACGGCCGCAAGCCGAATTGGCCGGGTCTCCTGGTCGGCGCGCTCGCCTGGGCCGCTGCCGCCACGCTGCTCGATCCCACCGCGTCCATGCTGCGCATGATCGTCGGCGCCGGCATCGTCTCGGTCTATGCGGCGCTGACCGCGAGCGAGCTCTGGGTCGAGCGGCGCAAGAGCCTGCAACGGCGCTGGCCGGCCTTCGTGGTACCGGTGATGCACGGCTGCGTCTTGATGCTGCCGATCCTGCTCGGCAGCTTCCTGCGCCCGAACGATGCCGGCTTCTCCACCAGCATCTGGGTCACCGTGTTCGCGGTCGAACTCGTGCTTTATGCCGTCGGCACGGTGTTCGTGATCTTCATGCTGGTGTCCGAGCGCACGGTCACCGCGCACCGGACCGCCGCGTCCACCGATCCCCTGACCGGCATGCTCAACCGCCGCGGCTTCTCGGAAGCCTGCGGACGCGTGATCGAGCGCGAGGCCAAGGCCGGCCGTCCCGTGACCGCGATGATCTTCGACATCGATCATTTCAAGTCGATCAACGATCGCTTCGGCCATCCCGCCGGCGACGAGATGCTGAAACTGTTCGCGACCGTCGTCGTCAGCAATCTGCGCATCAGCGACATGTCGGGTCGCATCGGCGGCGAGGAGTTCGCCGCCCTCCTGCCGTGTTCGCTCGAGGAGGGCGTGCTGGTCGCCGAGCGCGTGCGCGAAGCCTTCGAGACCTCCGGCGTCGTTGTCGATGACGGCCCGGTCGACACCACCGTCAGCATCGGCGTCGCCGGCGGTCCGGCCGGCACCGAGCTTGAAGTGCTGCTGGCCTCGGCCGACACCGCGCTCTACCAGGCCAAGCGCGGCGGCCGTAACCGCGTCGAGGCGGCGGAGGAGCTGCCATTGTCGCTGGAGAACTGGCGCCGCCAGAGCGCCGCGCGGATCGGTGGGCCCAATACGCCGTCCAAGGCGCAGACGGCGACCGCCTAGGCAAAGGAGACCTTGCGGTAATCCCCTGTTTACCATTCGATCCCTACCATTGCGGCCATGGAATCGATCCGTCGACAGAATCCGCAGGCCGCCTTGATGTCGCTCGAAGCCGCGGCGGCCTCGGCACGCGGCGGCTTCGCCTGCCTGTTCTCGACCGCGGACGAATACGAGAGCGCGCTGATCACCGAGCGCCGCGCCCAGGGGCGTTACACGCAAGGCCGCAACTACTGGCCGCTCGCGCTGTTCGCCGGTTGTGCGCTGATGGTGGCGGGCACCGTTGTCCTGCTTGCCTGAGTGATCTGCATTTCTGGACCGGGCAGGGCGCCGTTTCGGCGCCTTTTTCTTTGTCGCGGTCTGCGGTAGACACGCCCATCGAACAAAAATGGGTGGAAACAGATGATCACCGAGATCGCGCAAATCGACGTCAAGCCGGGCAGCGAGAAGGATTTTGAGGCCGCCGTCGCCAAGGCCAAGGCCGCTTTCGGCCGCGCCAAGGGTTTTCACGGTTTCGAGCTTCAAAAGTCGATCGAGAAGCCGCAGCGCTATCGTCTGATGGTGAAGTGGGAAACGCTCGAGAACCACACCGTCGATTTCCGCGGGTCCGAGAATTTCACCGAATGGCGCGGCCTCGTCGGGCAGTATTTTGCGTCACCCCCTGAGGTCGAGCACACCGAAACCGTGCTCACCACCTGAGGCGGCTCAGGCCGCCTCCGCCAGAGGCGGTGCTTCATACGTCTTGAAGTGGTCGATCATGACTTTGGCGATGGCGACCAGTGGTAGCGCCAGCGCCAGGCCCCAGATTCCGAACACGACGCCGAGCAGGATCTGGAACGCGAACAGCGTGGCCGGCGGAATGTCCAGTGCCTGCCGCTGGAGGATCGGCGTCAGCACATAGCTCTCCATGGCGTGCACGCCCATGAAGAGGAGAAAGGCCGACAGCGCCGGAATCCATCCCGAGGCGAGGCTCGCCAGCACGACCACGACGCCGGCGATGATGGCGCCGACGGTCGGGATGAAGGCGAGCAGGCCCGCCTGGATCCCCAGGATGAACGAGCCGGGAATGCCGATGAGGACGAGCCCGATCCAGGTCACCACGCCGACCGCAAGCATCACGACGATCTGCGCGATCAGCCAGCGCTCCAGCGTCTCGCCGATGCCGTCGATGATGAGGGTGATGCGGGCCCGATGCCTGGCCGGCGCGAGAAACAACAGGCCGTCATGATAGACGGTGGGCTGCGCGGCGAAGGCAAGCCCCAGGAACAGCACGATGAAGATGTTGCCGACCGCGCTGATGGTGCCGAGCAGCAGCTTGAAGGTCTGGCTCACGATCGCCCCGCCGCTCGAGGCCAGCGCGCCAGCGCCCGGCAATCCGCCGTGCGAGCCCGAGTTCGGGGCCGGCGCCGGCGTCGCATCGGTGGAGGCAGCGGGTGCGGCGTTGCCGAGATCGAAGAAGCTGGTGTCGATCCCATGGTTTTCGAGGAAGGACCGGACGTTGGTGATCTGCGACTTGATCGTCTTGCTCAGCAGCGAGGCCTGCTCGGCAATGGTGGCGCCGCCGAGATAGGCCACGCCGGCGAGCATCACGGCCAGCGCGGCACAGACGATGGCGAGCCGGACCGCGTGGGGCAGGTGCACGCGGCGACCAAGCGCGTTGGTCAGCGCGTTGAGGCCGACGCCGAGCAGCATTCCGGTGAAGATCAGGAGCAGGGTCGCGGCAAAATACCAGGTGAAGACCAGCATTGCCGTGAACAGCACGATGCCGATGCCCCCGACCGAGATCGACCAGGCCAGATCGGTGCGGGTCCGGGGTCGTTCATCTGCGGGAATGGTCACATCGGGTCCTTTTCAGCGCGGTGCGCACCGCACTCTTTCGATAAACGCGATCCGGATCAAGACCGCGTCAACGCGCTGGTTTGACGCTGGCGCGTGAACGGTGCAGAGCGATGAGGAAAGAACAGGTGAGGGCGCTTGAGTTTCATCAGCAAGTGGGCCGGTCTGCTCGGCCTTCTCGCCGTGCTCGTGATAGGCGACCAGATCCGGATCAACCGGCCCGGTCACAAATATCGCCTCACGGTCGAGGTGACGACGCCTGACGGGATCAGGACCGGGTCGGGCATTCTGTCCGTCGTGCCCGATCGCGGCTATAGCCGGGGCGGCCGCACCACGATGCGCGGCGAGGCTGTGTTCGTCGACCTCGGCCGGGGAAAGAATGTGGTGGCATTGCTCGCGCATCAGCAGGGCGCGAAGCTCGATCTCGACGACATCAACTATGTCGCGCTCCGCGCTTATGGCGCCGCGCGCGGCAACCGCGTCTCGTTCAACGAGCTCAACCGGCAGACCGGCGTCGTCGCGGTGCAGGGGGACCTAATGCCCGTGCTCGTGAGCTTTGGCGATCCCCTCGACCCTGCAACCGCGCGGCTTGTCACCGGCGACCATGCGGAGGCGGTCCTGGGCGACGGCTATGCACTCCGTGGCCTTACCGCCGAAATCGTGCCCAACGGGCTTTGGCCGATTGATTTCGGTGGCGTGCTCGGGGAGTCCGTGACGCGCGGAATCGAGGCGAAACTGCCCTGGCTGGCCGCGCCGGGCGACGCGGCGGCGACCGCGCTGAAGGCCGCCGGCCTGCCCCTCGGCGGCGCGATCGAGCCCCGGGAGGCATTTGCGCGAAAATAGCATTGCCGTCCCGCGTACCCTTCTGTTGAATTTGTTCCATCCCAGGGGCATGTTTAGAGAATCTTCTTACGGGAGAGGTCTGAACGGGAGATGAGAAAGCCGGTCGTCGGCGTGATCGGGAACGCCCATCGCGTTGAAAATCGATTTCAGGTCCAGATGGTCGGCGAGCGCAATCTGCGCGCGGTGGCCGAGGTGTCCGGCGGCCTGCCGGTGATGTTCGCGGGCTCGCCCGACATCACCGATATCGGCGCGCTGCTCGACACTGTCGACGGCATCGTGCTCACCGGCGCCCGCGCCAACGTGCACCCGACCCGCTTCAACGTCGATCCGTGTGAGGCGCACGAGCCCTACGACATCCACCGCGACGAGGTGGCGCTGGCGCTCTCGGTGGCCTGCGTTGCCCGCGGAATCCCGCTGTTCGGCATCTGCCGGGGCCTCCAGGAGATGAACGTCGCCTTCGGTGGCTCGCTGCATCCCGAGATCCGCGAAATCCCGGGCCGCATGAACCATCGCATGCCGAGGCTCGAGAACGGCGAGATCCATCCCGATCCGACCGTGGTGTTCGCCGATCGCCACGACGTCGATCTGACGCCGGGCGGCGCGTTCGCAGAATTGCTCGGCTGTAACAAGATCAGGGTCAATTCGCTGCACGGCCAGGGCATCCTCGATCCCGGCAAGCGCGTGCTGATCGAGGGCATTGCCGAGGACGGCACCATCGAGGCGATCCGCATCGCGGACGCCAAGGCCTTTGCGCTCGGGGTGCAATGGCACGCCGAATACGACCCGCAGCACAATCCGATCAATCGAAAACTGTTCGAGGCTTTCGGTCAGGCCATGGTGGCGAAGCAGCGCGCGGCGGCGTAGCTGCAGGGCGCGCCGAGGCCTATAACCATCGTCATCGTGAGCGCAGCGAAGCAAATCCAGTCGCTGTCGCGTGACGGCGTGAAGGCGGCCGCGATCTCTCGGGCACAATAAACCAGATATCAAGAATTGGTGCGCGTCGGTTTTCTCGATTCCGATTCGTTCCTTGAGAACGAAGTGGAGTCAGACGCAGAACGAAACGCGAGGACCACAAAAAAAGCGCCCCGAGGGGCGCCTTTCGTGCGTCGTGGTCGGGCCGCTCAGCCCGAATAGTACATTTCGAACTCGACCGGATGCGGGGTCATTTCGAAGCGGGCGACTTCGGTCATCTTCAGCTCGATGTAAGCGTCGATGAAGTCGTCGTCGAACACGCCGCCGTTCTTGAGGAAGCCGCGGTCCTTATCGAGATTTTCCAGCGCCTCGCGCAAGCTGCCGCACACGGTCGGGATCTGCTTCAGCTCTTCCTTCGGCAGATCGTAGAGGTCCTTGTCCATCGCCGGACCCGGATCGATCTTGTTCTTGATGCCGTCGAGGCCGGCCATCAGCATCGCGGCGAAGCCGAGATAGGGATTGGCGAGCGGATCGGGGAAACGCACCTCGACGCGCTTGGCCTTCGGCGAAGCGGTGTAGGGGATGCGGCAGGAGGCCGAGCGGTTGCGCGCGGAATAGGCGAGCAGCACGGGAGCCTCATAGCCCGGGACCAGCCGCTTGTAGGAGTTGGTCGACGGGTTGGTGAAGGCGTTGATCGCCTTGGCGTGCTTGATGATGCCGCCGATGTAATGGAGGCAGGTCTCCGACAGGTCGGCGTATTTGTTGCCGGCGAACACCGGCTTGCCGTCCTTCCAGATCGACTGGTGCACGTGCATGCCCGAGCCGTTGTCGCCGAAAACTGGCTTCGGCATGAAGGTGGCGGTCTTGCCGTAGATGTGCGCGACCTGGTGTATGCAGTATTTGTAGATCTGCATGTGGTCGGCCATCAAGGTCAGCGTGTCGAACTTCATGCCGAGTTCGTGCTGGGCGGAGGCGACTTCGTGATGGTGCTTCTCGACCTTCACGCCCATCTTGGCCATGGCGCCGAGCATCTCCGAGCGCATGTCCTGCACGGAATCCTGCGGCGGCACCGGAAAGTAGCCGCCCTTGGTGCGGACACGATGGCCGAGATTGCCGCCTTCGTATTCGGTGTCGGAGTTGGTCGGGAGCTCCGAGGAGTCGAGGCGGAAGCCGGTGCTGTAGGGGTTGGCAGAGAAGCGCACGTCGTCGAACACGAAGAACTCGGCTTCGGGGCCGACGAACACGGTGTCGCCAACGCCCATCGACTTCACCATCGCCTCGGCCTTCTTGGCGATGCCGCGGGGATCGCGGTTGTAGGGCTCGCCGGTGGTCGGCTCGAGCACGTCGCAGGTGATGACCATGGTGGTCTCGGCGAAGAACGGATCGATCGTCGCGGTCACCGGATCGGGCATCAGGCACATGTCGGACTCGTTGATCGCCTTCCAGCCGGCGATCGAGGAGCCGTCGAACATCGTGCCTTCGGCGAAAATGTCTTCATCGATCATGCTGATGTCGAAGGTGACGTGCTGCCACTTGCCGCGCGGATCGGTGAAGCGCAGGTCGACGTATTTGACGTCGTTGTCCTTGATCGATTTCAGGACGTCTTTGGCGGTCTTCATGCATACCCCTTTTGGCTCTGCGGGTCGGTTTCCAAGCTTCAAGCGACCGTGTTCACGCTTCTTGAGGCGCGCGAGGCACAAACAAAATGAGGCCGCCGAAGCAGCCTATTTCTTGTCAGAATGTCGCAAAATGCGGGATAGCACCCGGCTTAGATAGCGTCCAGCCCGGATTCGCCGGTTCGGATGCGGATCGCCTCTTCGATGTTGGAGACGAAAATCTTGCCGTCGCCGATGCGCCCGGTTTGCGCGGCGCGGCGGATTGCGTCGATGGCGCGCTCGACCAGATCGTCGCCGATCACGATCTCGATCTTCACTTTGGGCAGGAAGTCGACGATGTATTCTGCGCCGCGGTACAATTCGGCGTGACCCTTCTGCCGGCCGAAGCCCTTGGCTTCGGTGACGGTGATGCCCTGAAGGCCGACTTCCTGAAGCGCTTCCTTCACCTCGTCGAGCTTGAATGGCTTGATGATGGCTTCGATTTTCTTCACTGCGCGCCTCCCGGCCTTTCGAACAAATAGCAACGTCTTCGTCAGGATGCGCTTTTCTTAACGCACGATCTTGTCTCTTCGCTATGCCGGGATCCCTGACCAGTCCGGCAACAACGGCCGGCCACACCCTGATAAATGCCAGTGAGCACGACGAACCGAAGCGACTTCCGCGAAAGCAGGGTCTATGCCAAGTTGCAAATGCCCTGATTATTGGAGCGTTATCAGCCTTTTAACGTGCAGCTCTGATAGGTGGCGCCGACCCGCACAAAATACCGCAGACTACGAAATAGGCAAACGGTTCAATATCTGTGCAGATCGTCGTTCCGTCGGATGGCCCGGCGCAGAACGTGCCTCTTGAAAAGGCTTTTGGACAGGGAAGTGGCATGGAAGTTCTGACCAACGCCGAAATGCAGCGCGCCGACCAGCTCAGCATTGCGGCAGGCACCCCCGGCTTCAAGCTGATGCTCAGTGCCGGCCAGGCCATCGCCGAGGCCGCCCACGCGCTGGTGGAGGAGGGGCCGATCCTGATCGTGGCCGGCCCGGGCAACAACGGCGGGGACGGTTTTGTCGCAGCCGCCGAGCTCGCCGCGCAAGGCCGCGAGGTCTCGGTGATCCTGATGTGCGAGCGGGACCAGCTCCAGGGCGATGCGGCCTCGGCTGCGCGGGGCTGGAAGCACCCGGTGCTCCCGTTCAACCCGCAGGCGATCGGACGACCGGCGCTGATCATCGATGCGCTGTTCGGCGCGGGCCTCAGCCGTCCGGTCGAGGGCGAGGCGCGTGAGATGATCGAGGCGATCAACGCCAACGATGCGCCGGTGCTCGCGGTCGACCTGCCGAGCGGCATCAACGGCACCAGCGCGGCCATGCTGGGCGTGGCGGTCAACGCCACCGAGACCGTCACCTTCTTCCGCAAGAAGCCGGCGCATCTGCTGCTGCCGGGGCGCATGCATTGCGGCCACGTCCGTGTCGCCGACATCGGTATCGAGGCACAGGTGCTGGACGAGATCGCGCCGCAGATATTCGAAAACGATCCGGACTTCTGGGGCGCCGCCTTTCCGGTGCCGCGCATCGACGGCCATAAATACGCGCGCGGTCATGTGCTGGCGGTCTCGGGCGATGCGGCGGCGACCGGTGCGGCGCGGCTCGCCGCGCGCGGGGCGCTGCGCGCCGGCGCGGGCCTGGTGACTCTGGCCACACCGCGTGATGCGCTGGCAATCAATGCGGCTGCGCTCACCGCGGTGATGGTTCGCCCCGTCGATACCGCCATCGAGTTCGGCGAGCTGCTCGGCGACAAGCGTTACAACACCTGCATCATCGGTCCCGGCGTGGGTGTCGGCGAGCGCACCTGCGATCTCGTCCACACGGCGCTTAACGCCCAGCGGCGCCTGGTGCTCGATGCGGATGCGCTGACGAGCTTTGCCGCCAATCCCGAACGCCTGTTCGAATCGATCAAGACGTCGCAGGACAAGGCGGTGGTGCTGACACCGCACGAGGGCGAGTTCCCGCGGCTGTTCTCCGACCTCAGCAATAAACATCCGGGGCGCTCGAAGATCGAGCGGGTGCGCGCCGCCGCCGAGCGCTCCGGTGCGGTCGTGCTGCTGAAGGGCCCGGACACTACGATCGCCGCACCCGACGGCCGCGCCACCATCGCCGCCAACGCACCGCCCTGGCTTGCCACCGCGGGTGCCGGCGACGTGCTCGCCGGCATCATCGCAGGCCTCCTTGCGCAAGGCGTCCCGGCGTTCGAAGCCGCCAGCATCGCCGTGTGGATGCATGGCGAAGCGGCGAGCGAGGCGGGGCCGGGCCTGATCGCGGAGGATCTCACCGAGACGCTGCCCGCCGTGCACCGGCGGATCTATGGTGCGCTCGGGGTGGAATACTAGTGCTTAGGCAGCTCGCGCTCACCGAGATGGGCGCGGCGGCGCAGGTTCACCGGGCTGCGTTCGACCATGCGATACCCTGGCTCGCTGGGCTGCATACGCCGGACGAGGACCGCTGGTTCTACCGCGAGCATGTGTTCGCGACGTGCCGCGTGTGGGGACGCTTCAACGGCGATGTACTGAGCGGGATCATCGCTTTCCGTGACGGCTGGATCGAGCAGCTTTACGTGCTTCCTGCGGTTCAAGGGCGCGGCGTCGGCACCGAACTGCTCGATGTTGCCAAAGGCGCCTGCGAACGTTTGGAGCTCTGGACCTTCCAGCGCAACGCGTTGGCGCGGCACTTCTATGAAGCGCGCGGGTTCACGCTGATCGAGCGGACCAACGGAGCGCGAAACAGCACCAACGGTAATCCGACTCTGAAAACGACTATCGCGGTGATGAAGGCGCTCGGAATCGAACTCACGGCCAAGCCGCACGTCTGATCGACGCACCTCACTCCACCCCGTACCAGCGCACCAGCCGCGGCGCGGCCCAATCGGTGACGACGCATTCGATCAGCCATCGGCCGGGGCCTCTGGCTTCGAACGCGATGCGCTGGGTCTGGCCGGGTTCGATCGCGAGCGTGTCGAGCCAATAGGGCTTCCAGCCGTCGTCGAGCTTGTCGAGCAGGCGGAAATGGTGGCCGTGGAGATGGAAGACGGTGGCGACGGGGGCGAGGTTCTTGAGGGCCAACACGATGGTGCGGCCGGCCTTGGTGCGAAAGGCGGGGGCGGAGGACGTCGAGAAATTTGCGGGCCGTACCCAGCCGGCGTCGGCTGCCCCGAGCGCGACATCGAACCGCAGGGCGCCCCTCAGATCGAGCCGGTCGGGCAGGTCATTCGGAGGAAGCGGCTGCGGCGGCAACAGTGGCGCGCGCCGCTCAAGCTTGCCGGAGACCGTCAGGCGGCCGACCTGGCGCGCCTCCTTGCCGTCATGCAGCAGGAATGGGGCCGATGTGGCCGCATCCACGAAAGCGTCGGCGCGTGCGCCGGGAGCCAGCACCAGCGCGCCGTTGCGAGCCGGGAACGGCTCGGCCGGCTGTCCGTCCAGGGCCATCACCTGGACCTCGTGACTTTCCAATTTGATCGCCAGAACAGAACGTTGGGAGCCGTTGATAAAGCGCAGCCGCAGCAGCTCATTCGCCGAAGCTGAGAGTTCGAATGAAGTCGTTCCGTTGATTGTGTAGAGCGGGGACGTGTCCTTCGGGTCCCGGCCCGGGGCAAGCGCGGTCCCATCCGGCCGCAGCCGCCATTCCTCGATCAAGAGGACCACGTCGCGATCGGCGGCGACCGGGTTGGTCTCGGCGGCGATGATCGGAAGTGGGCGCGCGGGCTGCTTCAGGCCGTCCTCGAACAGCCGGAAGTCGGCCAGCAGGGTTCCCGCGTTTGGCACTGAAACGATTGATGTTTCCGTCGCGTCCGGGGCCGTCGGAGCGCGACCCCGAAGCGGGTCGGCTGCGGCCGGGCCATTGAGGCCGTACCAGACTGGTGCAAGCGGGACAGGCAGGCCGTTGCGGAAGACCACCTCGCAGCGGTCGCCACGTTTGAGACGGACATCCCCCAGGTGGCTTACGGCGGCGAGCTCCCAGATGGGTGTAGCCGGCTGCCCGGGCCTCAGAGCCAACGTTGCCGGCCTTGCCTGAAGGGCGAGCTGGGCGGTCATGGCCGGGACTGCGCCGCCCGCTATCAGCCCGGCCGCAGAGGCTCCAAGTCCGGCGCCAAGTCCGGCCAAAACCTCGCGCCTCGTCGGGTCGAAGATCCGCGTTTTCATCGCCGATCCGGACCACGCCGTGCTGGATAAGTCCAGCCGTCGTGCCTAGTTGAAGCCTGCCTCTATCGGTCCATTTTTTTGCTGCGAACAGGCGGGCACATGCTATAAGCCCGCCGCCCGCGGCATCGCGGCCGGTCTTGATGCAAATTTACGCGGGCGTGGCGGAACTGGTAGACGCGCTGGATTTAGGTTCCAGTGACGAAAGTTGTGGGGGTTCGAGTCCCTCCGCCCGCACCAAGCGCTTTCAGCGTTTGCACGGATTACGCGATCTGCTCCCGCGCGGATGTTTGTCCGCCGGAAGCCGGTCCGATGAACCACCGGCGTTGAGGCGTTCGCCTCGCGCCGGATCGATTAATGACAGCGTCCCGACGCATGCGCGCCGGGACCGAACGAGAAGAAGATTGGACACCATGCAGGTCACAGAAACCCTCTCGGAAGGTTTGAAGCGCGAGTTCAAGATCAGCGTTCCCGCGTCTGATCTCGACGCCAAGGCCGGTGCCAAACTCGTCGACCTCAAGGACAAGGTTCGCATCAACGGCTTCCGTCCCGGCAAGGTGCCGGTCACGCACCTCAAGAAGGTCTATGGCCGCTCGGTGATGGCCGAGACCATCGACCAGACGATCCGCGACACCAACACGCAGCTGTTCTCCGAGCGCGGCTTCCGCCTTGCGACCGAACCGAAGATCACCATGCCGACCGAGCAGGCCGAGGTCGAGGAGCTGCTCAACGGCAAGACCGATCTGACCTACACGGTTGCGATCGAGGTGGTGCCGTCAATCGCGCTCGCCGACTTCAAGACCTTCGAGGTCGAGAAGCCCGTCGCCGAAGTCACCGACGCGGACGTCGACGAGGCGATCAAGCGCATCGCCGATTCGAACCGCGGCTATGCCGCGAAGGCCGAGGGCGCCAAGGCCGAGTCGGGCGATCGCGTCACCGTCGCCTTCAAGGGCACCATCAACGGCGAACCCTTCGAGGGCGGCGCCGGCGAGGGCATCCAGGTGGTGATCGGATCCAACACCTTCATCCCCGGCTTCGAAGAGCAGCTCATCGGCATCGGCGCGGGCGAGACCCGCACGCTGAAGGTGGCTTTCCCCAAGAACTACATGAACGACAAGCTCGCCGGCCAGCCGGCCGAGTTCGAGACCACCGCGACGCTGATCGAGGCGCCGCAGGATCTCGCGATCGACGACGAGTTCGCCAAGACGCTCGGCCTCGAATCGCTGGACAAGCTGAAGGAAGCTGCGCGCGAGCGGCTGGTCGCCGAGTTCGCGACCGCGACGCGCCAGCGCGTCAAGCGCGCGCTGCTAGACCGCCTCGACGAGGCCCATCGCTTCGAGGCTCCGCCCTCGCTGGTCGACGAGGAGTTCAATCTGATGTGGAACTCGGTGAAGGCCGAGATGGACTCCGCCGGCAAGACCTTCGCCGACGAGGACACCACTGAAGACGCCGCCAAGGAAGAGTACCGCAAGATCGCCGACCGCCGCGTGCGGCTCGGCCTCGTGCTCTCCGAGATCGGCGAGAAGAACAAGATCTCCGTGACCGACGACGAGGTCGGCCGCGCCGTGATCGAGCGGGCGCGCTCGATGCCGGGCCGCGAGAAGGAGGTCTGGGACTATTACCGCAGCAACGCCCAAGCGTTGGCCCAGCTTCGTGCACCGATCTATGAGGACAAGGTCGTCGACTTCATCCTCGAGCTCGCCAAGGTGACCGAGAAGAAGGTCTCGCGCGACGATCTCTACAAGGACGACGAGGCGGAAAAGACCGCCGCCTGAGGGCTCCAGAAGACCCTTAGGAGAGCCTTTGGGATAGGCTTGCATTAAGGATGATCAGCGAAGAGGTCGAGCTAGCCAGGTGGCCGGCTGGGCCTCTTTGTACGAATCAGCTTCAACTCCCTCACGGATTAAGCCTTAATTCGCTCCGCACTTGTCAGGCGCGAATTGGGCTATATCTGTCGCTACGCCTTATGCTTCTACCAAGTTCTTCTACTAAGTTCCTGCATCACGGGACGTCCATCGGCCTTCCGGCAGATCCAGCCCCGACTGGCAGCCGGGCCTGGCGATGTCCGCCTCTTCAAAACCCTAGGTGACTCATGCGCGATCCGGTTGAAACCTACATGAACCTCGTGCCCATGGTGGTCGAGCAGACCAACCGTGGCGAGCGCGCCTACGACATTTTCTCGCGCCTTCTGAAAGAGCGCATCATCTTCCTGACCGGGCCGGTCGAGGACGGCATGTCGACGCTGATCGTCGCACAGCTGTTGTTCCTCGAGGCGGAAAATCCGAAGAAGGAAATCTCGATGTACATCAACTCGCCGGGCGGCGTGGTGACGTCGGGTCTCGCGATCTACGACACCATGCAATTCATTCGCCCGCCGGTCTCGACGCTGTGCACGGGACAGGCCGCCTCGATGGGCTCGCTGCTGCTCTGCGCCGGCGAGAAGGACATGCGCTTCTCGCTGCCGAACGCGCGCATCATGGTGCATCAGCCCTCCGGCGGCTTCCAGGGCCAAGCCACTGACATCATGCTGCACGCCCAGGAAATCCTGAACCTGAAGAAGCGGCTCAACGAGATCTACGTGAAGCACACCGGCCAGACCTACAAGGCGATCGAGGACGCGCTGGAACGCGACAAGTTCCTGACCGCGAGCGACGCCAAGGAGTTCGGCCTGGTCGACAGGGTCATCGACAAGCGCGCCGAGGAAACCGCGGCGCCGAAGACTCCGTAGCACTACTGTGCCGGCAATCCCCTGGGATCGCCGGCACCATCAGGGAGCGTTCACGTTAAGGACACGTGCGCGCGTCGCAAAACACAGTTTTGCGCCCTGCGACAGGCAGAAAGTTCCGCTTTCGTGCTTGTTTTTCGTGGTAATCCAGCAACGCCGGGGTGATTTCGATCACTTCGCCCGTGCCAAGACCGGAAATCACGGTATTGTCACGGGTAGCCGGCGCCCCCCGATTAGCGAATTCTTGATAGTCGGGTGACAGCATGGTTCGCTACGACTGATCGGCTATGATCGCGGAGAATCGAGTGACCGTGATTCGCACGGCATGCAACGCGTAGGGTCTTTTTTGGTACGGAATTTGCTCTATTTGAAGGACTGTACCGGCTGTCGTGCCGGAATAGGGCGATCGAGCGGACGGGATCGAACCGCGGACGGAGACATGAATGAGTAAGGTCGGCACGAGCGACTCCAAGAACACGCTGTATTGCTCGTTCTGCGGCAAGAGCCAGCACGAAGTTCGCAAACTGATCGCGGGTCCCACGGTCTTCATTTGCGACGAGTGCGTAGAGCTCTGCATGGACATCATTCGCGAGGAGAACAAATCCTCGCTGGTGAAGTCGCGCGACGGGATTCCGACGCCGAAGGAAATCTGCAAGGTGCTGGACGATTACGTGATCGGTCAGAACCATGCGAAGAAGGTCCTCTCGGTCGCGGTGCACAACCACTACAAGCGCCTCAACCACCAGACCAAGCACAACGACGTCGAGCTTGCGAAGTCGAACATCCTGCTGATCGGTCCGACCGGCTCGGGCAAGACGCTGCTCGCGCAGACGCTCGCCCGCATCCTGGACGTGCCGTTCACGATGGCGGATGCGACGACGCTGACCGAAGCCGGCTATGTCGGCGAGGACGTCGAGAACATCATCCTGAAGCTGCTCCAGGCCGCCGACTACAATGTCGAACGTGCCCAGCGCGGCATCGTCTATATCGACGAAATCGACAAGATCAGCCGCAAGTCCGACAATCCCTCGATCACGCGCGACGTGTCGGGTGAGGGCGTGCAGCAGGCGCTGCTCAAGATCATGGAAGGCACGGTGGCTTCGGTCCCGCCGCAAGGCGGGCGCAAGCATCCGCAGCAGGAATTCCTGCAGGTGGACACCACCAACATCCTGTTCATCTGCGGTGGTGCGTTCTCGGGCCTCGAAAAGATCATCTCGGCACGCGGACGTTCGACCTCGATCGGTTTCGCCGCTCAGGTGCTCGCGCCGGAAGACCGCCGTACCGGCGAAATCTTCCGTCATGTCGAGCCGGAGGATCTCCTGAAGTACGGCCTGATCCCGGAATTCGTCGGCCGTCTGCCCGTCGTGGCGACGCTGGAGGATCTGGACGAGGCTTCGCTCAAGAAGATCCTGGTCGAGCCGAAGAACGCGCTGGTGAAGCAGTACCAGCGGCTGTTCGAGATGGAGAACATCGAGCTGACCTTCGCCGACGAGGCGCTTGGCGCGGTGGCCCGTAGGGCGATCGAGCGCAAGACCGGAGCGCGCGGGCTGCGTTCGATCCTCGAGGCGATCCTGCTCGAGACCATGTTCGACCTGCCGGGCCTCGAAGGTGTGGAAGAAGTCGTGATTTCCCGCGAAGTCGTGGAAGGAACGGCGCGTCCGCTCTACATCTACGCCGATCGGTCCGATCGCGCCGTCGAGAACGCCAGCGCCTGATTTCGGCGCTGGAACGCTCCAATCGTCTCCTCAAGCAAGGGCTGCGGAAAGTATCTCCGCAGCCGGTGTTGCGTCGCTTATTTGCGTGCGTAAGCGCCTGATGGCGCGCGTCTTCAATGACTTGACACCCCCCGGGTCGATAGCCACCTAATGTCGGCGGCGAGCAAAAATTCTCTTCAAGATTCGCCTCAGTTCCGATCCGGCAGGCCGGTCCAACCTCAAAAGGACCGACCGGTTTTGTGGATCACCTCGGCACCTTGTGGCGGTTGCGCATGAGCATGGCGGGCTGCGTGCAAGGGGGCAAAGCAAAAGGAAAAGGCCATGACCAATCCAAAACCCAGGCCAACCATCGTCCATGGCGAAACGCACGCCTATCCCGTGCTGCCCCTGCGCGACATCGTCGTCTTCCCGCACATGATCGTTCCGCTCTTCGTCGGCCGCGAGAAGTCGATCCGCGCGCTCGAAGAGGTGATGAAGAACGACGCGCTGATCATGCTCGCGACCCAGAAGAACGCGTCTGACGATGATCCGGCACCCGATTCCATTTACGAGACCGGTACGCTTGCGAGCGTGCTCCAGCTCTTGAAGCTTCCCGACGGCACCGTGAAGGTGCTGGTCGAAGGGCTCGAGCGGGCGCGCGTGCAGAAGTACACCGATCGCGCCGACTATTACGAAGCGACCGCGGTTGCGCTCGCCGACACCGATGCGAAGTCGGTCGAGGCCGAGGCCATGGCGCGCTCGGTCGTGTCCGACTTCGAGAGCTATGTGAAGCTCAACAAGAAGATCTCGGCCGAAGTCGTCGGCGTCGTGCAGGCGATCACCGATTTCGCCAAGCTCGCCGACACCGTCGCCTCGCATCTCGCCGTCAAGATCGCGGATCGCCAGGGCATCCTGGAGACGCTGTCGGTCACGCAGCGCCTGGAGAAGGTGCTGGGCCTGATGGAGAGCGAGATCTCGGTGCTCCAGGTCGAGAAGCGCATCCGCTCGCGCGTCAAGCGCCAGATGGAGAAGACCCAGCGCGAGTACTATCTCAACGAGCAGATGAAGGCGATCCAGAAGGAGCTCGGCGACGACGACGGTCGCGACGAGCTCGCTGATCTCGAAGAGAAGATCTCCAAGACCAAGCTCTCCAAGGAAGCGCGCGAGAAGGCGCAGCATGAATTGAAGAAGCTGCGCCAGATGTCGCCGATGTCCGCGGAAGCGACCGTCGTGCGCAACTATCTGGATTGGCTGCTGTCGATTCCGTGGAACAAGAAGTCCAAGGTGAAGAAGGATCTGGAAGCCGCGCAGGCGGTGCTGGACGCCGATCACTACGGGCTGGAAAAGGTCAAGGACCGCATCGTCGAGTATCTCGCCGTGCAGTCGCGCGCCAACAAGCTCACGGGCCCGATCCTGTGCCTCGTCGGCCCCCCCGGTGTCGGCAAGACCTCGCTCGGCAAGTCGATCGCGAAGGCGACGGGGCGCGAATTCGTGCGCGTCTCGCTCGGTGGCGTGCGTGACGAGGCCGAGATCCGCGGTCATCGCCGCACCTATATCGGCTCGATGCCCGGCAAGATCATCCAGTCGATGCGGAAGGCGAAGTCGTCCAATCCGCTGTTCCTGCTGGACGAGATCGACAAGATGGGCGCCGATTTCCGCGGCGATCCGTCCTCGGCGCTGCTCGAGGTCCTCGACCCCGAGCAGAACGCGACCTTCAACGACCACTATCTCGAAGTCGACTACGATCTGTCCAACGTGATGTTCATCACGACCGCGAATACGCTCAATATTCCCGGGCCGCTGATGGACCGCATGGAGATCATCCGGATCGCTGGCTACACCGAGAACGAGAAGGTCGAGATCGCGCGCAAGCACCTGATCCCGAACGCGGTGTCCAAGCACGGCCTGGATTCCAAAGAGTTCTCGATCGACGACGACGCGCTGCTGCTTCTGATCCGCCGCTACACCCGCGAAGCGGGCGTACGCAATTTGGAGCGTGAGCTCTCCACACTCGCCCGCAAGGCGGTGAAGGAGCTGATGATCTCCAAGAAGAAGTCGGTCAAGGTCACCGAGAAGACTCTGGAAGAGCTGCTCGGCGTGCCGAAGTACCGCTACGGCGAGATCGAGAGCGAGCCGCAGGTCGGTATCGTCACCGGCCTTGCCTGGACCGATGTCGGCGGCGAGCTGCTGACGATCGAAGGCGTCATGATGCCCGGCAAGGGCAAGATGACGGTCACGGGCAATCTGCGTGACGTGATGAAGGAATCGATCTCGGCGGCGGCGTCCTACGTCCGCTCGCGCGCGATCGTCTACGGCATCGAGCCGCCGCTGTTCGACCGCCGCGACATCCACGTGCACGTGCCGGAAGGCGCGACGCCGAAGGACGGTCCGTCGGCGGGCGTGGCGATGGCCACCGCGATCATCTCGGTCATGACCGGCATCCCGGTCCGCCACGATGTCGCGATGACCGGCGAGATCACGCTGCGCGGCCGCGTGCTGCCGATCGGCGGCCTGAAGGAGAAGCTGCTGGCTGCTGCCCGCGGCGGTATCAAGACGGTGCTGATCCCCGAGGACAACGCCAAGGATCTCACGGAGATTTCCGATGCGATCAAGGGCGGCATGGAGATCATCCCGGTCTCGCGCCTCGACGACGTCGTCGCCAAGGCGCTGGTCAAGAAGCCGGTGCCGATCGTCTGGGAAGAGGACACCAAGGTGACGGTGAAGCCGGACGGCGACGAAGCCGCCGGCGGCCTGACCGCTCACTGAGATCGCAGCTCGAAAAGATGATAAAACGGCGCCTTCGGGCGCCGTTTTTGTTGTGGGGCAGCGGATGACGACAATGCACATCGACGGGCAATGCCATTGCGGCGCGATCACCTTTGAAGCGGAGATCGATCCCGAGACGGTGTCGGTCTGCCATTGCCGGGACTGCCAGACCCTAACGGGATCGCCGTTCCGGGTGACGGCGATCTGCACCAAGACCGACGTCAAGCTGACCGCCGGCACGCCCAGGATCTACGGCAAGCGCGGCGACAACGGTCGGATGCGCTTCCAGCATTTTTGCGCCGACTGCGGTTCCCCGCTGTTCACGAGCGGCGAGGGCGACCAGGAGGACGATTGGGGCATTCGCTGGGGCAGCATCCGCCAGCGCGACAAATTGCGGCCCCTCAGGCAGATCTGGTGCCAGTCGGCGGCGGTGTGGATCGACGCGGTGCCGCTGCTGCCGGGGCGGCCGGGGGATTGAGGCCCAGGAATTGGCGTTCCGCGCTTGCCCGTTCGGGGCAGGTGGGGATAAAGAAGCGGCGAGGGGCGGTTAGCTCAGCTGGTTAGAGCATCTCGTTTACACCGAGAGGGTCGGGAGTTCGAATCTCTCACCGCCCACCAGCCTTTGCTCGCTTCGCGAGCTTCGGCTCGGCGAGCCAGCCTCACACGTTATTAGCGCGAAGCGAACGAAGGCTGCCGCGCCGAAGCCGATAGGCGCAGGCGGGCGATACCGAGCCACAGAGGCCCTGATGCAACAGCCAAGCGGACACGAACAAAACGCCGATCAGATCGCTTACTGGAATGGCCCCAGCGGGCAGCGCTGGGCCGATCGCCATGCGGCGCAGGAAAGGCTGCTTGGACCCATTGCCGATGTGCTGATCGACCGCGCCAGGCTGACGCCGGGAGAGCGAGTCCTCGACGTCGGCTGCGGCTCCGGCGCGACGACGTTCGCGTTCGCGAAGGCTGTCGCGCCTGATGGTTTCGCGCTCGGGCTTGACGTCTCCGAGCCGATGCTGTCGCAGGCGCGTGCGTTTGCGCCAAAAGGCCTGCCGCTCGATTTCGTGCTGGCGGATGCGACGGTGCATGCATTCGAGCCGGCGAGTTTTGACTTGCTGACCTCGCGGTTCGGCGTGATGTTCTTCGCCGATCCCATCGCGTCCTTCACCAATCTCCGCCGCGCGCTGAAGCCGACGGGCCGACTGGCGTTTGCCTGCTGGCGCGAGCCGAAGGAAAATCCCTGGATGATGGCGCCGTTGATGGCGGTCTACAAACATGTGCCCAAGATGCCGCCGGTCGGGCCGGAGGAGCCAGGCCCGTTCGCCTTCGCCTCCGAAGAGCGCGTGACGCGCATCCTGAAAGGCGCGGGCTTTGTCGATATCGCGATGGAGCCGCACAATCTCGCGATGGATGTCGCGATCGGCGGCGGCCTCGATGCCGCGGTCGAGGGCTCGCTCCAGATCGGCCCGGCCAGCCGCGCGCTGCAGGGCCATCCTCCGGAAACATATGCCGCGGCAAAAGCCTCGATCCGCGAGATGCTGAAGCCGTTCCTGAAGGGGCAGTCGGTGGCGTTGCAGGGCGCGATCTGGATCGTGACGGCGAAGGCGGCGTAGGCACGCCTCTCTCCACCGTCATTGCGAGGAGCTCTTGCGACGAAGCAATCCAGACCGTGTCCGCGGAGGCAGTCTGGATTGCTTCGCCGCGCTCGCAATGACGAGTGTTGGACTGGCGAATCCTACACCACGTCATCCGGCGCCAGCGCGCAGCCGTTGTCCGGATGGGTCTCGACCTGAAGGGTGGTGTGGCCGATGCGGTGGGAACTCTTCAGCATCTGCGCCGTCTCCATCAGGAATGCATCGCCGGCGCCGGTGGGCATGACGAGGTGGCAGGTCAGCGCCGTCTCGGTGGTCGAGATCGGCCAGACGTGGAGATCGTGGATCGCGGACACACCGGGACGTGCCAGCAGGAACACCCTGATCGCAGCAATGTCGGTGCCCCTGGGCGCAGCCGCCATCGACATGTCGATGGAGCCGCGCAGCAGGCTGGTGGTGCTCCAGAGAATGGTGGCGCAGATGACGAGGCTGGTGACGGGATCGAGCCAGAGCCAGCCGGTCCAGATGATCAGCGCCGCCGAAACCACGACGCCGAGCGAGACCGCGGCGTCGGCCGCCATGTGCAGATAGGCCCCTTCGATGTTGATGTCGTCCTTGCGTCCGCGCGCGAACAGCATGGCGGTAAAACCGTTGACG
Organism: Bradyrhizobium sp. MV1.5; assembly: GCF_055807615.1. Classification (NCBI taxonomy): domain Bacteria; kingdom Pseudomonadati; phylum Pseudomonadota; class Alphaproteobacteria; order Hyphomicrobiales; family Nitrobacteraceae; genus Bradyrhizobium; species Bradyrhizobium sp. MV1.5. Next base: position 76,778 of record NZ_JBVVPL010000020.1, read on the forward strand.
AGGATGCCGATGCCGGCGACCACCATCACGGTGATGCCGGCGACCGGCTCCGGCTCGCGCAGGCGCAAAAACGCTTCCCAGCCGATCGCGCCGGTTGCGACCAGCAGGAACACCGCGTTCGCCAGCGCTGCCAGAATCGTGGAGGCACGCAGGCCATAGGTGAAGCGGCCGCTGGGCGCGCGCCGCGCGGCGATCGATGCGCACCAGGCCACGACCAGGCCGAGCACGTCGCTTAGATTGTGGCCTGCGTCCGCGAGCAGGGCGGTGGAGTTGCCGATATAGCCGTAGACGGCCTCGGCCACGACCAGCGCGGTGTTGAGCGAGATGCCGATCGCGAACGCCTTGCCGAAACTGGCGGGCGCATGGACGTGCGCGTGGCCAGGACCATGATCGTGATCATGGCCGTGGCTATGATCATCGTGGTGATGGCCGTGATGTTCGTGGCTGCCCACCTCTACCGCTCCCCGGAAGCTGCCAAATCAGGCGCCATTGTAGGCGTTTCGGCGGCCCCGTCACGGCGGAACAGCACGTAGAGCGCCGGCAGCACCAGCAGCGTCAGCACGGTCGAGGAGATGATGCCGCCGATCACCACGGTTGCAAGCGGCCGCTGCACCTCGGCGCCGGCCCCGGTGGCAAGGGCCATCGGCACGAAGCCGAGGGACGCCACCAGCGCCGTCATCAGTACCGGACGCAGGCGTGTCAGCGCGCCCTCGCGCACCGCGTCGGCAACGGGATGGCCCTCGCTGCGCAGCCGCTCGATGAAGGCGATGATCACAAGCCCGTTGAGCACGGCCACGCCCGACAGCGCGATGAAGCCGACACCGGCGCTGATGGATAAGGGAATGCCGCGCAGCAGCAGCGCCATGACTCCGCCGGTCAGCGCCAGCGGCACGCCGGAGAACACGAGCGCCGCATCCGCCGCCGATCCCATGCCCATGAACAGCAGCAGGAACACCAGCAGCAGCGCCACCGGCACCACAAGCGTCAGCCGCTTGGTGGCGGAGACCAATTGCTCGAACTGCCCGCCCCAGCCGATCCAGTAGCCCGGCGGCAGCTTGACCTTCTCCGCCACGGCCGCCTCCGCCTCGGTGACGAAGGAGCCGAGATCGCGCGCGCGGACATTGGCGGTGACGACGATGCGCCGCTTGCCGTTCTCGCGGCTGATCTGGTTCGGGCCGGGCGTCGCATCGACGGTGGCAACCGACGACAGCGGCACATAGCGCATCAGGGCGAGAGGGGAGCCGGACAGTGCCGTCCGGATCGGCACGCCGGCTGTGGCTTCCTCACCCGGTGGCAGCGGGATCGGGATCGCCCTGATGGCTTCGAGATTGCCGCGCAGATGTTCCGGCAGGCGCACGACGATGTCGAAGCGGCGATCGCCCTCGAACAGCTTGCCGGCCGACTTGCCGCCCACCGCGATCTCGACGATGCCCTGCACCTCGCTGATGCTGAGCCCGTACCGGGCGAGTGCCTGGCGGTCGAGCCGAACGGTGAGGATCGGCAGGCCCGAGACCTGCTCGATCTTGACGTCGCTGGCGCCGCGGATGCCGCGGATCGCGGCCTCGACCTGTTTTGCCGCGCCTTGTAGGATATCGAGGTCGTCGCCGAAGATCTTGACGCCGACATCGCTGCGGACGCCGGAGATCAGCTCGTTGACACGGAACTGGATCGGCTGGGAGATTTCATAGGCGCTGCCGGGGATGTCGTCGGCGGCACGGTCGATCGCCTCGATCACGTCCGACTTGGACCTGCCCGGGTCGGGCCATTCGGCGCGCGGCTTCAGCATGATGTAGCCGTCGGTCTGTGCCGGAGACATCGGGTCGGTTGCGATCTCCGCGGTGCCGATGCGGGTGAAGAACTCCTTCACCTCCGGAATCTGCTTGATGCGCTTTTCGAGCGCCTTTTGCAGGTCCAGCGACTGGGTCAGGCTGGTGCCGAGAATCCGGATCGAGGCCAGCGCGACATCGCCTTCGTCCAGGCTCGGAATGAACTCACCGCCCATGCGCGCGGCGGCAACGCAGCTTGCGACCACGATGATGGCGGCCATGATTGCGACGCCGAGGCGATGGTCGATCGCAAGCCGGAGCAGGGGCAGGTAGGCGCGCTTCGCCAGCCGCATGAACAGGTTTTCGTGTTCCGACACCTTGCCGGTGACGAAGATCGCGACCGCCGCCGGCACGAAGGTGATGGAGAACAGCACCGCGGCGCCCAGCGCCATCAGCACCGTCAGCGCCATCGGCGTGAACATCTTGCCTTCGACCCCGGTCAGCGTCAGCACCGGCAGATAGACCACCGCGATGATCAGCGTTCCGAACAGGCTCGGCTTGATCACCTCGCGCGACCCACGCCGGATCGCGCGCAGCCGTTCAGAGATCGTGAGCAGGCCGCCGTTCTCGCGCTGGGCCTCGGCCAGCATGCGCAGGCAGTTCTCGACGATGATCACGGCGCCGTCGACGATGATGCCGAAATCGATCGCGCCCAGGCTCATCAGGTTTGCGCTGACCTTGGTCTCGACCATGCCGGTGACCGTCATGGCCATGGACAGCGGAATGACGCAGGCCACCACGAGCGCGGCGCGAATGTTGCCGAGGATCAGGAACAGCACCGCGACGACCAGGGCCGCGCCTTCCAGCAGGTTATTCTCGACCGTGCGGATGGTGGCTTCGACCAGATCGGTGCGGTCGTAGACGGTCCGCGTCACGACGCCGTCGGGCAGCGATTTGGCGATCTCCTCGAGCCGGGCCGCGACACGGCGCGCCACGGTGCGGCTGTTCTCGCCGATCAACAGCATAGCCGTGCCGAGCACGGTTTCCTCGCCATCGCGCGTCGCGGCTCCCGTGCGCAGGTCGCGGCCTTCGGTGACGGTCGCGATATCCCTGATCCTGACGGGATTGCCGCCGCGCGAGCCGATGACGATGTCCCTGATTTCGCCGACATTGCCGACCTGGCCCGGCGAGCGAACCAGATATTGCTCGCCGTTGCGCTCGATATAGCCGGCGCCGACATTGGCGTTGTTGGCGGCGAGCGCCGTCATGACGTCGCGAAAGCCGAGCCGGTAGGCCATCAGCTTGCCGGGATCGGGGAGCACGTGGAATTGCCGCTCGAAGCCGCCGATGGTGTTGACCTCGATCACCCCCGGCACGTTGCGAAGCTGCGGCTTGATGATCCAGTCCTGCACGGTGCGCAAATCGGTCAGCGAGTAGTCGTGGCCGCCTTGGGTCTTCGCGCCCGGCTTGGCCTCGACGGTGTACATGAAGATTTCGCCGAGCCCGGTCGAGACCGGTCCCATCGCGACCTCGACACCGGCCGGAAGCTGGTCCTTTACTTGCTGGATCCGTTCGCCGACGAGCTGGCGGGCAAAATAGATGTCGGTGCCGTCCTTGAAGACGACCGTCACCTGGCTCAGGCCGTAGCGCGACAGCGAGCGGGTGTAGTCGAGCTTGGGCAGCCCGCCCATGGCGGTCTCGACGGGAAAGGTGATGCGCTGCTCGGTTTCCAGCGGCGAATAGCCGGGGGCGCGGGTGTTGATCTGGACCTGGACGTTGGTGATGTCAGGCACGGCGTCGATCGGAAGCCCCTGGAAATTCCAGGCTCCGAAAGCGACGGCGCCGAGCGCGAGCAGCAGGACCAGCCAGCGCTGCTGCAGCGAGACCGCGATGAGACGCTCAATCATGCTCGGCCTCGCCCTTGCCCATCTCCGCCTTCACGACGAAGCTGTTTTCCGCGACGTAATGCTCCCCGGCCGATAGACCGGCCCTGATCTCGACATGGCGCGGATCGGAATCGCCTGTTTCAACGGGGCGCGCCTCGATCTTGTCGCCATCCTCGCGGACGAACACGATGGTCCTGTTCTCCAGCGTCTGGATCGCGCTTTTGCGCACGGCGACCGCGACGTCGCGCGCGGCGAGGATCAGCCGTGCCGTGACGAACAGGCCGGGACGCAAGCGCCCGTCGGGATTTGGCAGCACCACGCGCGCCAGCGCGGTCTGGGTCTCGCTCGAGCCGATCGGGGCCATGTAGGAGATGGTGCCCTTGATCTCGCCGCGGCCGTCGTCGGGATCGATCAGCACCTCGTCGTTGAGGCGGACGCGCCGCAGATCTTGGCGATAGATCGACAGATCGACCCAGATGGTGGTGAGGTCGGCGATGACGAAGGCCGGCTTCTGCTCGGAGGCGTATTCGCCGAGCGAGATCTGCCGTTCGATGACGGTGCCGGCAAGCGGCGCCTTGAGCTCGTAGACGGTGAGGCTCTGGTTGCTCTCGATCGCGGCGAGCAGATCGTCCTTGCCGACCTTGTCGCCGATGCGCTTCTGGATCGATTTGGCGACGCCGGGAAAGCGCGGCGTCACCTGCACCACGGCTTCCTGGTTGGCGCGCAGGATGCCGTTGAAGGCGAGCGTGTCGGTCAGCGTGACGCTCGCGGCTTCCGCCAACGTCACGCCGGCGGCTGCGAGCTTGACGTCGGAGATGCGGATCCGGTCGGCGCCGTGCTCGTCCTGCTCGACATGGTCGTTCGGCTTCTCCGGCTTCTTGTCCGCGGCGTGTTCGGCATGCTCGACCCTTGTTGGAGCCAGCAGGGAATAGCCATAAGCGCCGAGCGCAGCGGCAACGAATGCGACGAGGATGGTGGAGGACGTCTTCATCGTGCGCTCTCCCGCGCCAGCGTGAAGGGATTGCCGACGAGGCCTTCGATGGTCGCCACCCCCGCGTGGAAATTCTGCAGCGCCTCCTGCTCGCGCAGCCGCGCCTGGGTGACACTGGCCTGGGCATCGAGCACTTCGAGCAGGCTGAAGCGGCCCTGGCCGTAGCCTTGAGCGATCGCGTCCGAGGCTTCGGTGGCCTTGGGAATGGCGCTCTCGCGCAGCACCGCGAGCTCGCGCAGCGAGCCCTGGAGCGAGTCGTAGGCGCGGCCGGCCACCACGATCAGCGTGTTGCGGTTGGCCTCGCGCTCGGCCTTGGTCTTGGCGAGGCTTTCCTGCGCCGAAAGGATATTGCCCTGGTTCTGGTCGAACACGGGGATCGGCACCGAGACCGTGAGGCGCGCCGCGTCGTCATTGGTCTCGTTGAAATGGCGCCAGCCGGCGGCGATCCGCACGTCGGGATAGGGCCGCAGCCGCGCCAGCAACAGCTCGGCGTTGCGCTGGGCATAGATCGCGGTCCAGCGCACCAGCTGCGGATTGGCATCGATCGCGGCCACGACCGACTGGAACGTCGGGGGCCGTCCCATGGCGTCGAGCCGTCCGGAGACCTCGCCGAATTTCGGTGCCGCGTCGCCCATCAAGACCGCAAGCTCGCGCCGGGCGCTCGCCAGCGTCGCCTTGAAGCGCTCGCGGTCGGCCTTCACGAGGGCGGATGCCACTTCCGCACGGCCGGTCTCGGCCGGCGAGGAGGCACCGGCCTCGACGCGTCGGCGCAAAAGCGGCGTCAGCCGGTCGATGGCGGTGATCTGCTCGTCGAGGATCTGGATGCGCCGCTGCGCGCCGAGCACGCTGAGGAAGGCGATCGCGGTCTCTGACAGCACCTCCAGCCTGACGGCTTTGCGCTGGATCGCGGCGACCTCGATGCCGGCGACGCCCGCTGCGATCCGCGCGTCGCGCTTGCCGAACAGCTCGAAGGCCTGGCTGATCTGGAGCGTGGTCTCGGCCGATCGCGTGCCGCGATAGATGCCGGACCCGAACGAATTGTCCTGTTCGTAGGTCAGTTCCGGATTGAGAAGCGCACCTGCCTGGATGCGCTGGCCCGTGGCGATGCCGACATCGCGCTCCGCCGCGGTCAGCCGCGGACTCGTGGCCAGCGCGCGCGAGAGCGCGCTCCGCATCGTCAGAGTCTGGGCGTGAGATGGCGCAAGCACCGATCCGGCAATCAGACACACTGCCGCGCACGCCAGGCGCGCGGCCATTCCCCTGCAAAACATGAAACCGACCTGTAAATGATGACCGAATGGACGCGCGTGGCGCCCGACCAATCCGTTCAGGCCATATGTTTGGGAGGCGGGGAGTCGGGATCGGGAACAATGCCGGCGAGCCGGGGTGCGCGTTGCGGGCGCGATGCGGAGACGAGCCCGATCGATGCGGCCGGTGGCGACGGCTGCGCCACCGTCACCGAGAAGCAGCCATGGCAATGGTGCCCGCCGACGGCCTTGTGGTCGTTGTGATCTGTGGAGCCGTCAAGGACCGCGCTGATCTCCGAGCCGCCACCCGGCGTGGTGACGTCGATGTCGTGCAGGCCATGCAGAGCGCCCGCGAGCAGGTAGACAACCGCGATCAGCACAGCCAGCAGCCCGCGCCAGTTGCGCGGCCGGCAAGATCCTGAGGGCTGGCGGTTGGCGAGCACGATGTCACTCTGGTTGCGGTCTGCGCCCGGCCTAGCATGAGGGCCGGAACAGTGTCGACCCGCAACATTGTTGCGTCCCTGGAACAATTGCCGCAGTGGGAGCGGAGACGCCAGCTCTTCTCATTGGCGTGTGATCAAGCTCAGCCGAGCATCGGCTGCTGCTCCGCCTGCCACGTTCGCCACATCGTCGGCTTCGACTGTGACGACGGCGCGACAGCCGGCTTCCATGGCTCGTTCCAGCCATTTGATGGCTTCATCGATCCACTGGTCGTGGTGTTCGGGATCGGCGATCGCCTTTTCCCGGAATGCATCTGCCTGATGAAGGCACGCGGTTCTGCGATCCACGCGGCTCTCCCAATCCGGAGGTTCCGCCCCGATCGCATCCTTGATGATCGGAGAGCCGGCGTCGTTAACATAGGACAGGAACCGCCGCCCAAAAAGAAAGCCCCAGCCGGGACTGACCGACTGGGGCTTTCGTGCTCACAAATTTCGTCCTTGGGACTTGGACAGATAATTCGCAGCGCGCCGGTTCGTTCCCGCGCCTCGGTCAGTTTGGAACGTTCTTTCTTCGTTGTGATTAGCGACGAGGAGAAATTGAGGAGGACGGACCATGGACGGATTGATTTATCTCATCGGCTTGATCGTGGTGGTCATGGCGATCTTGTCGTTCTTCGGCCTGCGCTGAGAGAGCAGCGATGACGATGGAAACTCTCATACGGGAAGAGATCATGGAAGGCGGCGGCGCCGCTGCCGACGACCGGCGCACCATCCAGTGGAGCTCGGTCATCGCAGGCGCGTTGGCTGCCGGCGCAATGTCGTTCATCCTGGTCGGCTTTGGAGTCGCCGTCGGCCTGGGCGTCAGTTCAGCCTCGCCGACATGGCGCGATGCATCGGCGGCGCTGGCTTTGCTGTCGGGGCTGTATCTGATCATCCAGGCGATTATCAGCTTCGGCTTCGGCGGCTATGTCGCCGGCCGGACAACGCGACCAGCCCCGGCGGTCACAACGATCGAAGACGACGGCGAACGGCGGGACGGGCTGCATGGCCTCATGTCCTGGGCGCTCGCCGTGCTGCTTGGTGCCGCTCTGCTCGCGATGCTCGGCGCAGCTGCGATTGATCGTTCGCCGATGCGCAGTTCGGCCAGCAGTACCTCCGCCGCCGAGCCTCTGCTGAGCTACGAGCTGGACAAGCTGTTTCGCGCGCCGCGGCGGCCCCCTAACACGGACCTCAGGGAAGCCCGGGCCGAAGCCGGACGCGTCCTGATGACGTCGTCGAGCCACAGCGGCGTCAGCACCGATGACCGGGCCTACCTCGTGCAGCAGGTGGCTGCGCTGACGGGCCTCGCGGCGCCCGACTCGGAACGACGGGTCGATGCGGCGATTACGGATTCAAAGACGGCGATCCACCGGGCGCGTCGTAACTCCATCATCGTCGCCTTCTCCGTTGCGGCCGCAACCCTGATCGGCGCTGCGGTGGCCTGGGCTGCGGCGGTTGCCGGCGGGCGGCACCGGGATGGAGAGCCGCTGCCGAACTGGATGGCAAGCTCGAACCGGTTCCATCGCTCTCCGCGCGCGATGCCGGTGCCTTGACATGCAGGACGATGGCCGGGAGCGATCCCGGCCATGTTGCTTTGACGAGAGGCCTAGGCCTTCTCCTCCCAGATCATGGCGAGGTGGACGATCGTCTGCACCGCCTTCTCCATGTCCTGCCGACTGACCCATTCCAGACGCGAATGAAACGCGTGCTCGCCGGCGAAGATGTTGGGGCAGGGCAGGCCCATGAAGGACAGGCGGGAGCCGTCGGTGCCGCCGCGGATCGCGGTGCGCATCGGACGCAGGCCGGCGCGGCGGATCGCTTCGATGGCGTATTCGAGGATGTGCGGGTGACGATCGATCACCTGCTTCATGTTGCGGTACTGCTCCCGCACCTCGAACGTGTAGGTCGAGCGCGGATAATCCTTCATCACGTCCTTGACGATGGTCTCGAGCAGGATCTCCTTCTCCTTCAGCCCTTCCTCGGTGAAGTCGCGCACGATGAACGAAAGCGTCGCATGCTCCAGCGCACCCTCGATGCCGATCGGATGCAGAAAGCCCTGCTTGCCTGATGTCGTCTCGGGCGAGCAGCCTTCCCTCGGCAGGCGCTCGACGATCGCGGCGGCGATCTTGATCGCGTGCTCCATCTTGCCCTTGGCATAGCCGGGGTGCGCGCTGACGCCGTTGATGGTGATGGTGGCGCCGTCGGCCGAGAAGGTCTCGTCCTCGACGCAGCCCGCGCTCTCGCCGTCCATGGTGTAGCCGAAATCGGCGCCCAGCTTCTTGATGTCGACATTGTCGACGCCGCGGCCGATCTCCTCGTCGGGCGTGAACAGGATCTTGATGGTGCCGTGCTTCACTTGCGGGTTGTTGATGAAGAAATGCGCGGCATCCATGATCTCGGCGACGCCGGCCTTGTTGTCGGCACCGAGCAGTGTGGTGCCGTCGGTGGTGATGATGTCGTTGCCGATCTGGTTCTTCAGCGCCGGATGCTCGGCGAAGCGGATCACCTGGCTGGTGTCGCCTGGGAGGGTGATGTCGCCGCCGCGATAGTTCTTCACCATCTGCGGCTTGACGTCGTTGCCGGTGACGTCGGGCGAAGTGTCCATGTGCGAGCAGAAGCAGATCACCGGGACCTTCTTGGTCGTGTTCGCCGGGATCGTTCCGTAGACGTACCCGTAATCGTCGAGATGCGCGTCCGCGACGCCCATCTCCCTGAGCTCGGCGGCGAGCACGCGGCCGAGGTCCTTCTGTTTCTCCGTCGAGGGCGAGCTCGGGGATTCCGGATCGGACTGGGTGTCGATGGTGACGTAGCGCAGGAAGCGCTCGGTCACGGTATGCGAAAAGGTGAGGGAGGACATTTCTGGTCAAACCGCCGGGTCAGGGGAGAGAGGCGGTATACCAGAAAAGCAGGGCGCGGTGAGGCCGGAGGACGCTGATCAGGCTTAACGAAACGTGAGGGGTCAGATCGCCTCTTTCAGCTCCTTGACCGGGCGGAAGGCGACCTTCTTGCTGGCCTTGATGTGGATGGGCTCCCCGGTGGCGGGATTGCGGCCGGTGCGGGCGGCGCGCTTGCGGACCTGGAGGATTCCAAGCCCGACGATCCGGACGCGGTCGCCCTTCTTCAGGTGCTTGGTGATCAGGTCGACCATGTCGGTCAGAACGGCCTCGGCGCGCTTCTTCGACAGGTCCTGGCTTTCCGCGATGTCGGCGGCGAGGTGCTTGAGCGTGATGGTGGCCGGAGCGGCAGCCTTCTTCGCGGAATCCTTCTTAGCCATATCTGGCCTCCTTAATCACAGGGGCCCCGGAAAAAACCGCTAAAGCGTGGGGATCCCTCCAAGTCCTGGAAGGCCTAGACGATTCGGGCTTGGGCTGACTATGGCGCGAATTCTCGACGGATGCCGGCAATCGCCGTCACAGCCGCGAAAGGCGTGTAGAAGTTTGTTCTAAGGCTATGAAGGAATTGCCAAAATGGCGCGAGAGACGGGGCTCGAACCCGCGACCTCCGGCGTGACAGGCCGGCGCTCTAACCAACTGAGCTACTCCCGCGTGGTTCGCTGAAAGCGCGCGGAACGAGGGGGGACTTAAAGGCGGGGCTGGGTGAAGTCAAGGATGTTGCGCTTCACCGGCAGGTCTCGGCTAAGCATTGCTCTGGAAAACGAAAAAAGGCCGCCAGGCGGCGGCCTTTGTCAGCCCGGAGCGGGGCGGTATCAGCGGATCTCCGACGTCCCGGCGCTGGTCACGACGACCGGCTTGCCGGCCTTGATGACGTGGGCGGACTGGGCGGTCTGGCTGTAATCGGCATTGGTGCGTGCTGCGATCCCGAAGGCGGCCACCGTAATTCCGGCTACCAGCGCCACCACCACGATCTTCAGGTGGGTCGCACGATCAGCAGAGTGGATGGAGTGGTTCATGTGAGCCTCCCGACGGGCTTTGCCGCCGTCTATGGCTCTTCTTGTAAGGACGGTCTGTTTCCGGATGGTTTCGCGGGTTCCGCAAAACGGTTTCATCCGGCCGTTTGTCTGGTTTCGCCTGCGGGCGGCGGGAGCGCCTCAAGCGATCTTACCTGGCGCGTAATCGCGGAGGTGATCCCGCCTTGTCATGATCGTTTTCATCGGCCGAGACCGATGGGCCGACAGATCCGCAAGAGTATCGGCAAGGGAGAAGCGCCATGAACCGTCGAACCGTCCTCGAAGCCACGTTGTTTGGGACCGCCTTCGCGGCAGCGTCTGGTGTCAGCGCGCCAGTGGCAGCAGCGGCCCAGCGGAATGAACGGCCGTCCTTTGTGACGGCCAGGGACAGCACAAAACTCTTCGTGCAGGATTGGGGCAGCGGCCGACCGGTGCTGCTGCTTTCGGCCTGGACGTTCAACGCCAGCACGTGGGGCAGCCAGATTGCCGCCCTCAACGCAAATGGCTTCCGCTGTGTTGCACCCGATCGGCGCGGGCATGGCCGGTCCGAGATGCCGTCCGCGGGTTATGACCTGGACACGCTGACCGACGACGTCGCCGCGTTGATCGAGGCGCGTGACCTGCGCGACGTGACACTGGTCGGCTTCTCGATGGGGACGGCCGAGGCGGTAAACTATCTCGGACGATACGGATCGGACCGGATCGCAAGGGTGGTGCTGGTTGCGCCGACGACGCCATTCCTGATCAAGACCGAAGACAATCCGGATGCGGTGCCGAAGGCGATGATCGAGGCCGACAACGCGGCCATCGCGCGCGACTTCCCCAAATGGATTGCGGCGAACGAAGCGCCGTTCTTCACTGCCGAGACACCCGAGATCACGCGGACCTGGATCCGCGAGATGATGCTGAGCGTGCCGTTGCCGGTGGCGCTGGCCTGCCGCAAGGCCATCGCCTTCGCGGATCTCCGCGCGGCAGCCGCCAAGATCGATCGCCCGACGCTGATCGTTCATGGCGACAAGGATGCCAGCGCGCCGCTGCCGTTGACCGGTGCAAAGACCGCAAAACTAATCAAGGGGAGCAAGCTGACCGTCTACGAAGGCGGCCCGCATCCGCTGCCGCTGACGCACAGCGACCGCCTGATCGCGGACATGCTGGCGTTCATGGGCGCCTAGCTCGCTCGCTTGATGTCGGTGCGGATGGTTCGCGCCGCCCAGACGAACAGGAGCGCCCCCAGCGTGGTCGTGACCGCCGCCGAGAGCAGGGAATAGCGCACGGCGTCGGCGCCGTAAGCGCCCTTCAGGGCATCGTTGGCCACGCCCACGGCGAGCGGACCAACGCCCTGGCCGAAGCAGGTCGCGGTGAGCGCGATCAGGGCGGAGGCCAGCGCCCGCATGCTCGGTTTGGCGACCGTCTGCGCGATCGCGAAGATCGGTCCGAGGTGGAAGCCGACCAGGAACGAGGTCAGCGCCAGCATGGCCACCATCATCGCAAAGTCCTGCGTCAGCATGCAGAGCGCGAACACCGGCCCGGCAAGGCCCGAGGTGATCGCGGGGGCCCACAGCTTCCAGCGGTCGTCGCGGCGGCTGATCTGCGCTACGACGAAGCCGCCGAGCAGGGTGCCGGCCATGCCGGCGAGGCCCTTGAAGGTGCCGGCATAGGTGCCGATCTCGGCGCTCGACAGATGGTGCACGCGCGCCAGGAACGGCGGGATCCAGGCCGCGGTCGCGTAGTTCGTGTAAGTGGTGAGACAGAAGCCGATCAACACGATGATGAAGCTCTGCTGCGAGGCCAGGAAGCGCAGCGTCGGCCCGAGCGGCTCGGGCACGAAATTCTCCTGCATGGCGCCGCGCTTCGGCTCGGAGATCGTCAGCCACAGGACAATAGCGAGCAGGATGCCGGGCAGGCCCGCGACGTAGAACGCCATCCGCCAGCCATAGTGCTGGTTGACGTAGCCGCCGACGAAATAGCCGAGGAAGACGCCGAGATAGGTACCGACGGCGTAGATCCCGAGCGCGCGCGGACGCTCATTCTTGGCGAAGAGATCAGCGACGATCGATTGCGAGGCGGGCGAGCCCGCGGACTCGCCGATGCCGACGCCGATCCTCGCCAGCGCCAGCGAAGTGACGCTCGAAGCGGCGCCGCACAACGCCGTCATCGCGCTCCAGAACGCGAACGCAGCGGCGACGATGTTGCGCCGGTTGAGCCGGTCGGCGACGCGCGCGATGGGAATGCCGAGCAGGGAGTAGAACAGCGCGAAGCCGAAGCCCGCGAGCAAGCCCATCATGGTGTCGCTGAGCTGGAACTCCTTCTTGATCGGCTCGATCAGCACGTTGAAGATCGTGCGGTCGAGGAAGTTCAGCGCGTAGATGATCGTGAGCAGGCCCAGCACATAATAGCGCCGCGGCGAGGGCTTTGCCGTGGCGGCCGTTTGCACCGACATTTGTGACGTCACATCGACCATCGCTTTCCCCCAATTAGTCTTTGTTATCGTTGTCGGTCCAGCCCTGACTGGAGCTGGCAGGTCAGCCTTCGCGGATGTAATTCCCCGCTTCGAATTCGACCGGAGGCGCGCTTGCATCGAACGAGATGCCGATCGGATCGCGGCCTGCTTCCATCGCCTCGAGCTGCTCGCTCAGCATGCGCCGGATCAAGAGGATGCCGCGGTCGCTCTGGCCGAAATGCTCCTCGGAATGGATGGTCTGCGGTCCCTGGCCGACCTGAGCCTCGTAGTCGCCGGGGAATTGCTGGTGCTCTTCCTCGGTCATGTCCCACCAGAACTTGCCGTTGAATTTCGAGCGCATGCGGCCGATGTCGCCGGCGCTCTTGACGCGGCCGGCGACGTAGATGCGGAACGAGGTGTCGTCGATCGGCAGTGTCCAGCCGATCGACTCGACGCGGGCGAATTGCGCCACGCGCGGGTTTGGAACGACGCGCAAGGTGGGGAGCGCCGCCTCGGTGAGGCGGTAAAACTCACGGCCGTCATCCTGCTTGCGGATCGAACGCACCGCGATCCCGCGCGGGGTCTTGTCGAACGTCACCTCCGGCATCGAGGCCATCATGTTGGTGAACTGCGGACCCGAGAACGAGCCGTGCAGCACCGGCACGTGGTAGGGGTCGACCACGTTCTCGAAATGCTGGAGCCAGTTGCAGGGGATGATCGCGGGACCACCGCCGCCGATCGAGGAATCGTCGGCCTCGACGAACTCGCCGTCGTCCATGGTCTCCAAACATTCATAGGCCGGCAGCACCGGGCGTTTCTCGGCTGGGCCCATATAGGCGAAGATCAGCCCGTAGCGTTCCTCGACCGGATACCAGGGCTGGCGCACCTTGTCCTTGAACTGGCCGCCATCGGGCTCGCAGGGCTGCTCCAGGCAATGACCTTCGGTGTCGAACTTCCAGCCGTGATAGCAGCAGCGGATGCCGTCCTCCTCGACCTTGCCATAATAGAGCGTGGTGCCGCGGTGGCAGCAGCGGGCGTGCAGCAGGCCGGCGCGGCCGTGCTTATCGCGGAACAGCACCAGGTCCTCGCCCAGCGCGCGAACCTTCTTTGGGGTATCGGTGGCGTCGCTGATGAGCCCGACCGGATGCCAGTAACGTCGCAGCAGTTCGCCCATCGGCGTGCCGCGCACGACCGAGGTGAGCTCGGTGCGGGTGTGCGCGGGCTTCATCGCATAGGCCGTGCCGAGATCGCGATCCCGCTGGGTGATGGTCATGCTGATCCTCCCGCTGTCGGCCGTACTGGCAGGCCTTTTTTTGATGCCTTGTACCCAGTGAAGAGTGGATCGATGACAATGTCAACGATATTCCTAATGCCTCTCAATCGCATTTGACTGGGCGGCGAGCGGAGACCGCCCTGGGCTTGGCAGGCCTCGGCTTTCTTGGCAGAGGTGGATCATGAGCCAGACCGAGAGCAGGGGCGGGCCGTCGGCCGAGACGGACGCGAGCGATCCGCCGGCGCCGATCACCGTGATGCTGTCGTCGCGGCTGATGGTGCTGGCCAATTTGCTCAAGCGCGGCGCCATCCTGCGCTACAAGCGTCTCGCCGGATTGTCCTCCGTCGAGTTCGGCCTGGTCGCCTCGCTCGGCCGGCGGCCGCCGATGAGCGTGGCGCGGCTTGCCGAAGCCGTCGGCCAGGACAAGGGGCAGATCAGCCGCGCGCTTGCGGAACTCGTATCGCGCAAGCTGATCGCGAAATCAGCCAACCCGAAGGACAGCCGCGAGGTGCTGGTCTCGCTGACCGCAACGGGCCTTGCGGCGCATGATGCGATCGTCGCCGGAGCGCAGGAGCGCAATCGGCGTTTGCGCGAACATCTGAGCGAAGCCGAGTTCGAGATGCTGCTGCATCAGGTCGATCAGCTGACGGCGATCGCCGCCGAGATGCTTGAGAGCGAGAAGATTTCGCGCTGACGTTTCTGCGATCCCGGAACATGTTGGATCGCGTCCAAGACCCTTTCCAAGACTCTTTCTAAGACTCCTTCTAAGAGGCTTTCAATTAGGGAATTCGCGCGCGCTCCCCTAAGCGTCACCGCAAGCACATGCCGTCATGGGACTGACGGCATGTGCAAATCAAAACACGCAGTTTTGGGGTTGCGCGTTGAACAGTCTTGGAATGCTGCGGTCGGCCGTATTGGCGACCGCATCCGCTTGGGTTTTTCTGCCGCAGGCATCGCTTGCACAATCTCCTGCGCAGAGTGGCGCGCAAAACATTCCGTCGGTGACCGTCACCGCGCCGGAAGCGCGGCGCCGCGCGCCGCGATCATCCGAGCAGACCGCCAACCGAAGCAAGCCGCAGCCGCAGCGCAATGTCGGTTTCGTGGAGACCCCGCTCGGCCCGGTGCACGGCTACGTCGCCGGCCGCAGTTCGTCCGGCACCAAGACCAACACGCCGATCATGGAGACGCCGCAGGCGGTGTCGGTGATTGGCGCGGAGCAGATCCGCGACCAGAAGGCGAACAAGCTCGATGAGGTCCTGCGCTATACCGCCGGTGTCCGCGCCGGGACCTTCGGCGCTGACACGCGCAACGACTGGTGGCTGATCCGCGGCTTCAAGTCCGACGACGTCGGGCTGTTTCTCGACGGCATGCAGCTGTTCTACACATCCTATGCGAGCTGGAAGCTCCAGACGCCCAACATGGAGCGCGTCGAGGTGCTGCGCGGCCCATCGGCCGTGCTCTATGGCGGATCGAGCCCGAGCGGCATCGTCAACGTCATCAGCAAGATGCCGCCGGCGGAGCCCGTCCGTTTCATCGAGACCGGCGTCAACAATTTCGGCAACGCCTATGTCGGCTTCGATGTCGGCGGTCCGGTCGCGACGAGCTCTGAGAACGGCAAGCTGTTCTACCGCGTCGTCGGCCAGGTCCAGAACGGCCCTACGCAGGTCAATTTCACGCCGGACAAGAATTACTTCATCGCGCC
The DNA here is from genome assembly GCF_055807615.1 of Bradyrhizobium sp. MV1.5. Taxonomy (NCBI): domain Bacteria; kingdom Pseudomonadati; phylum Pseudomonadota; class Alphaproteobacteria; order Hyphomicrobiales; family Nitrobacteraceae; genus Bradyrhizobium; species Bradyrhizobium sp. MV1.5. Next base: position 92,469 of record NZ_JBVVPL010000020.1, read on the forward strand.
GTCGGTGACCTGGAGGCCGGACGCCGACACGACGTTCACGGTACTGGCTTCAGCGTCCCGGCAGGAAACCCGTGGCATCAACTTCCTGCCCTATGAGGGCACGGTGGCCAACGCACCGTTCGGCAAGATTCCGACCAGCTTTTTCGCCGGCGATCCCAGCGTCGACAAGTTCACGCGCGAGCAGGAGATGCTGGGCTATCAGTTCGAGCGCAATCTCACCGACGATTTGACGTTCCGGCAGAATGCGCGCTTTGCCCATGTCGACGTGACCTATCGCGGCTACGTCGGCAACAACTGGGCTGACATCAACACAGCTAATCTCGGTCGCTATAATTGGTATGCGAAGAACACCGCCAACCAGGCCAATCTCGACAACCAGCTGGAGTACCGCTTCAACACCGGCGCGGTGCGGCACACGATGCTGTTCGGGGTCGATTTGAAGGATTATCAGATCGACGACTATCAGGCTTTCAACTTCGGCACCGTCCCTTCAATCAACGTCTTCAATCCCGCCTATGGATTTGACATTCCGTTGACGGGCGCACCGTTCCGCAACTTCCAGATCACGCAGAAGCAGGCCGGCACCTATCTTCAGGACCAGATGAAGCTCGGCAATTTCACGCTGGTGCTGAGCGGCCGCAACGATTGGGTCGAGACGACGCAGGCTGCCCGCGATACCGGCGCCACGCTCGCCAGCCGCGACGACAGCCGATTCAGCGGACGCGCCGGGCTGATCTACAATTTCGACAACGGCATCGCGCCCTATGTGTCCTACGCCACGAGCTACAATCCGATCATCGGCCTCAACGCGCAAAACCAGCTGTTCCTGCCGGAGACCGGCCAGCAGGCCGAAATCGGCATGAAGGTCGCGCCCCGGGGATTTGACGGCTACTTCACCGCCTCGGTGTTCGACCTGAAGCGCCAGAACGTGGCAACCACTGATCCTGTCGTCACGACCTTGCAGAACCAGACCGGCGAGGTGACCTCGCGCGGCATCGAGCTCGAAGCGGTGGCGAACGCCACGCGTGAGCTGAAGCTGATCGGCTCGTTCACGGCCTACCATTTGTTCAACAGCAGGGATCTGGACCCGTCGCTGGTCGGCAAGACCCCGACCAACACGCCCGAGCTGCTGGTGTCCGGCTGGGCGGACTACACCTTCAAGGACGGGCCGCTCGCAGGGTTCGGCTTCGGCGGCGGTGTCCGCTATATCGGGTCGTCGTGGGCGGATACCGCCAATACCCTCGAGGTTCCCGCAGTCGTGCTCGGCGATCTCGCGCTCCACTATGAGTGGCAGAACTGGCGCACCGCGCTGAACGTGATCAATTTGACCGACAAGGTCTACGTCGCGAGCTGCGCGGCGGCGTCCTCCTGCTTCTACGGCGACCGCCGGCGCGTGACCGCCAGCGTCTCCTACAAATGGTGAGGCAGATGACGAGCAGGCGAGGGAAGGCCATCGTGAGAGCCTGCCCGGCTCGTCAGCGGCTTCCACCACGAGATCGATGAGCTCGCGGGCGATGCCCCCCGGCCCGAAGCTCATGCGAGCGCGGCGCGTGACGACCAAGCCACGTCGCCGCCGCGCTCGCCACTGATTTTCCGCGGCGGCAGAAGCGGGCGCCGCCCGCCCGACGTATTCGCCAGACGGGCCCGGGGCCGATCGTGATGCATGGCTCCCGGATCGGTCGCCCGATCGTGGGCGCGCCTGTCCTCGTTGTAATCTGGACTTTGCTGCGTCGCGGCCTAGATAAAGTGAGCCTTCCCAACAACGGACGTCACGGCCCAGCGCGTGTGGACTGATTGGGGCGCCCTTGCTGGGGCGCTCGATCTGCTCCATACCAGCCGCGGGGTGATTCCGGGATTTCCACCGTTTTGAGGGCGACAAAGGGCCTAAAAAGAGCGTGTCTTGCGCCCATTGGTGCACTGCGCTAAGGCTCAGAACAATTCCAAACTGGACGAATCCGTGGCTGTCCCGAGGCTGCGGGAAAAAGGGCTCGTCAATGAGCGGCATTCTGCAGAACTATCTTCCACTCGTCGTCTTCATCGGGGTAGCGGGCCTCATTGGCCTGGTGCTGCTGATCGCGCCCTTCATCGTGGCGTTCCAGCAGCCGGACCCGGAAAAGCTGTCGGCGTATGAGTGCGGTTTCAACGCCTTCGACGACGCCCGCATGAAGTTCGACGTCCGCTTCTATCTCGTCGCCATCCTCTTCATCATCTTCGACCTCGAGGTGGCGTTCCTGTTTCCCTGGGCGGTGGCGTTCGGCAAGCTCGGCGCGACCGGCTTCTGGTCCATGGTGGTGTTCCTTGGCGTGCTGACGGTCGGGTTCGCCTATGAATGGAAGAAAGGCGCACTCGAATGGGATTGAACCCTGTGTCGTCCGCCGGTCCGGTTCTCGCGCCGGCCCCCAAGGGCATCCTGGACCCGTCGACCGGCAAGCCGGTTGGGGCCAATGATCCGTTCTTCCTCGAGGTCAACTCGGAACTATCCGACAAAGGCTTCTTCGTGGCCGCGACCGACGACCTCATCACCTGGGCGCGTACCGGCTCGCTGATGTGGATGACCTTCGGTCTCGCCTGCTGCGCGGTCGAGATGATGCAGGTGTCGATGCCGCGTTACGACGTCGAGCGCTTCGGCTTCGCGCCCCGCGCCTCGCCGCGTCAGTCGGACGTAATGATCGTCGCGGGGACCCTGACCAACAAGATGGCGCCGGCGCTGCGCAAGGTCTACGACCAGATGCCCGAGCCGCGTTACGTCATCTCGATGGGCTCCTGCGCCAATGGCGGCGGCTATTATCACTATTCCTACTCGGTCGTGCGCGGCTGCGACCGTATCGTGCCGATCGACATCTACGTGCCGGGCTGCCCGCCCACGGCGGAAGCGCTGCTCTACGGCGTGCTGCTGCTGCAGAAGAAGATCCGCCGCACCGGCACCATCGAACGCTAAGGTTTTACGTCATGGACGACGCCAAGCTCGACGCCCTGGGGCAGACGATCGTTAGCGCGCTTGCGGGCGCCGCCATCGGTCATTCGGTGGCCTTCAACCAGCTCACGGTCGATGTCGAAGCCAGCAAGATCGTCGAGGTGGTCAAGTACCTCCGCGACGACCCGAACTGCCGCTTCGTCAACTTCACAGACATCACGGCGGCGGACTATCCCTCGCGCGAGAAGCGCTTCGACGTGATCTATCACTTCCTGTCACCCACCCTGAACGCGCGGATCCGGCTCAAGGCCCAGGCCGACGAGACCACGCAGGTGCCGTCGCTGATCGAGGTGTTTCCAGGCGCCGACTGGTTCGAGCGCGAGGCCTACGACCTCTATGGCGTGATCTTCGTCGGTCATCCCGACATGCGCCGCCTCCTGACCGATTACGGCTTCGAGGGGCATCCGCTGCGCAAGGATTTCCCGACCACCGGCTTCCTCGAGGTCCGCTACGACGACCAGGAGAAGCGGGTGGTGTACGAGCCGGTCAGGCTCAACCAGGAATTCCGCAAGTTCGACTTTTTGTCCCCGTGGGAGGGCGCCGACTATCCGGTCCTTCCGGGTGATGAAAAAGCGGGGCCGAAGGTCTGAACATGAACGAGCAACCCGAACAGCTTCGCAACTTTACGATCAATTTTGGGCCGCAGCATCCGGCGGCGCACGGCGTGCTGCGCCTGGTGCTGGAGCTTGACGGCGAAGTCGTCGCCCGCGTCGACCCGCATATCGGCCTGCTTCACCGCGGCACCGAAAAGCTGATCGAGCAGAAGACCTATCTGCAGGCGATCCCTTATTTCGACCGTCTCGACTACGTCGCGCCGATGAACCAGGAGCACGCCTTCTGCATGGCTGCAGAAAAGCTGCTCGGCATCGAGGTGCCGCGCCGCGCGCAGCTGATCCGCGTGCTCTATTGCGAGATCGGCCGCATCCTGTCGCATTTGCTCAACGTCACCACGCAGGCGATGGACGTCGGCGCGCTGACCCCGCCGCTTTGGGGCTTTGAAGAGCGCGAAAAGCTGATGGTGTTCTACGAGCGCGCCTCCGGCAGCCGCATGCATGCAGCCTACTTCCGCGTCGGCGGCGTGCATCAGGACCTGCCGCAGAAGCTGGTCGACGACATCGATGCCTGGTGCGATCCGTTCCTGAAAGTGGTCGAAGATCTCGACCGGCTGCTCACAGCCAACCGCATCTTCAAGCAGCGCAACGTCGACATCGGCGTCGTCTCGCTGAAGGAAGCCTGGGAGTGGGGCTTCTCCGGCGTGATGGTGCGCGGTTCGGGCGCGGCCTGGGACCTGCGCAAGTCGCAGCCCTATGAATGCTACGCCGAGATGGATTTCGACATCCCGATCGGCAAGAACGGCGATTGCTACGACCGCTATCTGATCCGCATGGAAGAGATGCGCCAGTCCGTGCGCATCATGAAGCAGTGCATCCAGAAGCTGAACGCAGCCGACGGAAAGGGCCCCGTCGTCGTCGAGGACAACAAGGTCGCGCCGCCGCGCCGCGGCGAGATGAAGCGCTCGATGGAAGCGCTGATCCACCACTTCAAGCTCTACACTGAAGGCGTCCACGTGCCGGCCGGCGAAGTCTATGCCGCGGTCGAGGCGCCCAAGGGCGAGTTCGGCGTCTTTCTGATCTCGGACGGCACCAACAAGCCTTACAAGTGCAAGATCCGCGCGCCCGGCTTTGCGCATCTGCAGGCCATGGACCACATCTGCCGCGGCCATCTGCTCGCCGACGTCTCGGCTATCCTCGGCTCGCTCGACATCGTGTTCGGAGAGGTCGATCGGTGATGGCGCAGGCGCCGATCCAGTTTGACCGTGCCTCGGGGGCCCTTGAAGGGGCCAACCTGTGGGAGCGGACGGCTGCCTTGGCGCTGGTGACGGGATCGAAGATCTCCTCGCACTTCTCGCATATGGGCTACATCGCCTGCGCCAATCTGCTGCGCAAGACGCTGCCCGAGCGCAACATCGCGATCAAGCTCAACCCCGACGCCGTGTTCGAATTTCCCTACGGCGACGGCTATTGGAGCAAGCTGCTCAACCGCTCCTACAATTACGAGGACGAGCTGGAGCTGTTGTTCGCCGACTCCATCGAGGTCGACTATACGCTGCTCGATTGCGGCGCAAATTACGGCTATTGGTCGGTGCTGGTGTCGAGCAAGCCGTTCGGTTCGCACAAGGCGATCGCGATCGAGCCGTCGGGTCAGAACCATCCGAAGCTCGCCAACAACGCCCGCATCAACGGCAGCCGCTTCGAGACCATGAAATGCGCGATCGGCGCGGCCCGTGGCACCGCGCGTCTGTCAGGCACCAAGCACGAGGCCTTCAGCATCGCCGGCGATGCCTCGGCGGGCGGCGAGGACGTGCCGGTCATTGCGCTCGATAATCTCATCGACGACGGCAAGATCGCCGCGAGCGGCAAGTACCTGATCAAGCTCGACGTCGAGGGCGTCGAGATCGAGGCGATCAAGGGCGGCGCCCGGCTGCTCCAGGCCGACAGCGTCATCATGTGCGAAGAGCACGGCAGCGACCGCTCGCATGCGGTCTCGCGCTACATCCTCGAACACACCCCGCTGAAGCTGATCGTCTACGATCCCAGCACAAGGCGTATGGAGACGGTGACCGAGCTGTCGATCCTCGACCGCATCAAGGTCTCGACCCACGTCGGCTACAATGTTTTCGGCACCGCAAGCGCATTCTGGCAGGACAGGATCAATGCCCTGAATGCGAAAACCGCGCGCCGCGTGCAGTGAGAGATTGAAGAGATGTCCGTTCGCCGATTAGCACCGAAGGAAGTCCAGCCCGCGAGCTTTGCGTTCACGGAGGAGAACCTCGCGTTCGCCAAGCAGCAGATCGCGAAATATCCGGCCGGGCGCCAGGCTTCGGCCGTGATCGCCATCCTCTGGCGCGTTCAGGAACAGCACGACGGCTGGGTCTCGGAGGCCGCGATCCGCGCAGTCGCCGACATGCTCGACATGCCCTATATCCGCGTGCTCGAGGTCGCGACCTTCTACACGATGTTCCAGCTGGCCCCAGTCGGCAAGAAGGCTCACGTCCAGGTCTGCGGCACCACGCCGTGCCGCCTGCGCGGCGCCGAGGATCTGATCCACGTCTGCGAGCATCGCATCCATCACGAGCCCTTCCATCTCTCCAAGGACGGCAATTTCAGCTGGGAAGAGGTGGAGTGCCTCGGTGCCTGCGTGAACGCGCCGATGGTGCTGATCGGCAAGGACACTTATGAGGATCTGACCAAGGAAAGCTTCGGCAAGGTGCTCGACGGCTTTGCCTCTGGCAATCCGCCCAAGCCAGGTCCGCAGAACGGCCGCCAGTTCTCGGCGCCGACCGGTGGGCCGACCACGCTGAAGGAGATCACCTGATGCGTGATCTCGCCTCGCCGCCAGTTGAAGGGAGCAGTGTTGTGAAGAAGTGGGGCTTCGTCGCAATGCATTCCGCCGTGGCGGCCACGTTCATTTTCCTGCTTCAGCGCTTCGCCCTGAACGCGACGCTGGAATCCAGTCTGCTCTGGGCGCTGACCTTCGCCGTCTGCGCCGCCGGGCTTGCCTACAAGCAAGCCAACCGTTGATCGGAAAGCACTGACATGCTCGAGGACAAGGACCGCATCTTCAAGAACCTCTACGGCCTGCACGATTGGGGCCTCGAGGGCGCGCGGCGCCGCGGCGCCTGGGATGGTACGAAGAACATCATCGACAAGGGCCGTGACTGGATCATCAACGAGATGAAGGCGTCGGGGCTGCGCGGCCGCGGTGGCGCCGGCTTCCCGACCGGCCTGAAATGGTCGTTCATGCCGAAGGAATCGACCGACGGCCGGCCGAGCTATCTCGTCGTCAACGCCGACGAATCCGAGCCCGGCACCTGCAAGGATCGCGAGATCATGCGGCACGATCCGCATCTCCTGATCGAGGGCTGCCTGATCGCGAGCTGCGCGATGAACGCGCATGCCTGCTACATCTATGTCCGCGGCGAGTTCATCCGCGAGCGCGAGCATCTCCAGGCGGCGATCGACCAGGCCTATGAGGCCAAGCTGGTCGGCAAGGACAACGTCAACGGCTGGCCGTTCGACATCTACGTCGCCCACGGCGCCGGCGCCTATATCTGCGGCGAGGAAACCGCGCTGCTCGAGAGCCTCGAAGGCAAGAAGGGCCAGCCGCGCCTGAAGCCGCCGTTCCCGGCCAACGTCGGCCTGTACGGCTGCCCGACCACCGTCAACAACGTCGAGTCGATCGCGGTCGCGCCGGACATTCTGCGCCGTGGCGCGGCGTGGTTCGCCGGCATCGGCCGTCCGAACAATGTCGGCACCAAGCTGTTCTGCATCTCCGGCCATGTCGAGCGGCCCTGCAACGTCGAAGAGGCCATGGGCATTCCGTTCCGTGAGCTGATCGAGAAGCATTGCGGCGGCGTCCGCGGCGGCTGGGACAACCTCAAGGCCGTGATCCCCGGCGGCTCCTCGGTGCGCATGGTGCCGGCCGAGCAGATCATCGACACGCCGATGGATTTCGACAGCTTGAGCAAGCTGCGCTCCGGCCTCGGCACCGCGGCCGTGATCGTGATGGATAAGTCGACCGATTTGATCCGCGCCATCGCCCGCATCTCCTATTTCTACAAGCACGAGAGCTGCGGCCAGTGCACGCCGTGCCGCGAGGGCACCGGCTGGATGTGGCGCGTCCTGACCCGCATGGCCGACGGTCGCGCCCACAAGCGCGAGATCGACATGCTGCTGGAAGTCACCAAGCAGGTCGAAGGCCACACCATCTGCGCGCTGGGCGACGCCGCAGCGTGGCCGATCCAGGGCCTGATCGCGCATTTCCGTCATGAGATCGAAGCGCGCATCGACCAGTATTCGCATAAGGCCGACATCGACGATGCCGGCGTCCGCGATCCCGTGAACATGGTCGCGGCGGAGTAGAGACAATGACCAAGCTCATCATCGACGGCAAAGAGATCGATGTCCCCGCCGAATACACGCTGCTTCAGGCGTGCGAAGCGGCCGGCGCCGAGATTCCGCGCTTCTGCTATCACGAGCGGCTGTCGATTGCCGGCAATTGCCGGATGTGCCTCGTCGAGGTGAAGGGCGGCCCGAAGCCGGTCGCGAGCTGCGCCTGGGGCGTGCGCGATTGCCGTCCGGGTCCCAAGGGCGAGCCGCCGGAAATCTCCACCCGTTCGCCGATGGTGAAGAAGGCGCGCGAAGGCGTGATGGAATTCCTTCTCATCAACCATCCGCTGGATTGCCCGATCTGCGATCAGGGCGGCGAGTGCGACCTGCAGGACCAGGCGATGGGCTACGGTGTCGACACCAGCCGCTTCGCCGAGAACAAGCGCGCGGTCGAGGACAAATATCTCGGCGCGCTGGTTAAGACGTCGATGAACCGCTGCATCCAGTGCACCCGCTGCGTCCGCTTCTCGGCGGAAGTGGCCGGCGCCCCCGAGATGGGCGCGACCGGCCGCGGCGAGGACATGGAGATCACGACCTATCTCGAGCACGCGCTGACCTCGGAATTGCAGGGCAATCTCGTCGACATCTGCCCGGTCGGCGCGCTGACCTCGAAGCCCTATGCTTTCGCCGCACGCCCGTGGGAGCTCGGCAAAACCCAGTCGATCGACGTGATGGACGGATTGGGCTCTGCGATCCGCGTCGACACGCGCGGCCGTGAAGTGATGCGTATCCTGCCGCGCATCAACGAGGCCGTGAACGAGGAGTGGATCTCGGACAAGACCCGTCACGTCGTCGACGGCCTGCGCACCCAGCGCCTCGACCGGCCCTATATCCGCGAAGCCGGCAAGCTGCGCGCGGCGAGCTGGCCCGAGGCCTTTGCCGCGATCGCCTCCAAGGCGGCGCGCACCGACGGCAAGCGGATCGGCGCGATCGCGGGCGACCTCGCCGGCGTCGAGGAGATGTTCGCGCTGAAGGATCTGCTGGCCAAATACGGCTCGGCCAATCTGGCAGTGCAGGGCGGCGACGCCTTCGATCCCGCACTTGGCCGCGGCTCCTACATCTTCAATCCGACGCTCGCCGGCGTCGAGCAGGCCGATGCGCTGCTCATCATCGGCGCCAATCCGCGGAAAGAGGCGGCGGTGTTCAACGCCCGCATTCGCAAACGCTGGCGCGCCGGCGGCTTCAAGGTCGGCGTGATCGGCGCCAAGGCCGATCTCACCTACGATTATGACCATCTGGGCGCAGGCACTGACACGCTAGGTGAACTCGCGGCCGGCAAGCACTCCTTCATGGACGTGCTGAAGAACGCCAAGAATCCGATCATCATGGTCGGCGCCGGCGCCGCCTCGCGCCACGACGGCGCCGCCGTTCTTGCAGCGGCCGCCAAGCTCGCGCTCGATGTCGGCGCGCTCAAGGACGGCTGGAACGGCTTTGGCGTCCTGCACGAGAGCGCCTCGCGCGTCGGCGCGCTCGATATCGGCTTTGTTGCCGGTCAGGGCGGGCTGAATGCGGCGCAGATGACGACGTTCGGAACGCTCGATCTGCTGTTCCTGCTCGGCGCGGACGAGATCAAGCCGTCGGACGGCACCTTCGTCGTCTATATCGGCACCCATGGCGACCGCGGCGCCCATCGCGCCGACGTCATCCTGCCGGCAGCCGCCTATACCGAGAAGTCGGCGATCTACGTCAACACTGAGGGCCGCGTGCAGATGACCGGACGCGCCGCATTTCCGCCGGGCGAGGCCCGCGAGGACTGGGCGATTGTCCGCGCGCTCTCGGAGGCGCTCGGCAAGAAGCTCGGCTATGACTCGTTGTCGGCCCTGCGCCAGGCGATCTTCAAGGCGGTGCCGCACCTGATCCGTCTCGACCAGATCGAGGCCGGCTCGGCCGACCAGATCAAGAAGCTCGCGGGGAAGGGCGGCACGACGGAGAAGGCTCCGTTCAAGCCGCTCGTCGAGGACTTCTATTTGACCAACCCAATCGCGCGTGCGTCCGCCGTGATGGCGGAGTGTTCGCGGCTTGCCTCCGGGCAGATGCTGACCGCAGCGGAGTGACCTGATGGAATTCTTCGAAAGCGCCTTCTGGACCGGGTTCCTCTGGCCGCTGATCATCATGATCGCGGAGAGCGTCCTGGTGCTGGTCGTCCTGCTGGTGGCGATCGCCTACATCCTGCTTGCCGACCGCAAGATCTGGGCGGCGGTGCAGATCCGCCGCGGCCCGAACGTGGTCGGTCCGTGGGGCCTGCTGCAATCCTTCGCCGACCTCCTGAAGTTCGTGCTGAAGGAGCCGATCATCCCGTCCGGCGCCAACAAGGGCGTGTTCTTGCTGGCACCGCTGGTGTCATGCGTGCTCGCGCTCGCCGCCTGGGCGGTGATCCCGACCAATCTCGGCTGGGTGATCTCCGACATCAATGTCGGCATTCTCTTCATCTTTGCGATCTCGTCGCTGTCGATCTACGGCATCATCATGGCCGGCTGGTCGTCGAACTCGAAATATCCGTTCCTGGCGGCGCTGCGCTCGGCGGCGCAGATGGTGTCCTACGAGGTCTCGATCGGCTTCGTCATCATCACGGTGCTGCTCTGCGCCGGCACGTTGAACCTCTCGGCCGTGGTCGAGGCACAGCATGTCCGTGGCCTCGCCAGCCTGATCGGGTTGCCGCAGCTGACCATCCTGAACTGGTACGTCTGGCCGCTGTTCCCGATGTTCGTGATCTTCTACGTCTCGGCGCTGGCTGAAACCAACCGCCCGCCGTTCGACCTCGTCGAAGCGGAATCCGAGCTCGTCGCCGGCTTCATGGTCGAGTACGGCTCGACGCCGTATCTGCTGTTCATGCTCGGCGAGTATGTCGCGATTGCCACGATGTGCGCGATGGCGACGATCCTGTTCCTCGGAGGCTGGCTGCCGCCGGTGGACCTGCCGCCCTTCAACTGGGTGCCGGGGATCATTTGGTTCTCGCTGAAGCTGTTCTTCATGTTCTTCCTGTTCGCGATGGCCAAGGCGATCGTGCCGCGCTACCGCTACGATCAACTGATGCGCCTCGGCTGGAAAGTCTTCCTGCCGTTGTCGCTGGCGATGGTGATCGTAGTGGCCGGTGTGCTGCACTTTGCCGGCATCGCGCCGAAGTGAGGGCCGTCATGGGTATCAACATCAACGCCACTGCACGCTCGCTTCTGCTGTCGGAATTCGTCTCGGCGTTCTTCCTCGCCATGCGCTATTTCTTCCAGCCGAAGCCGACGCTGAACTATCCCTTCGAGAAGGGCCCGATCTCGCCGCGCTTCCGCGGCGAGCATGCGCTGCGCCGCTATCCGAACGGCGAAGAGCGCTGCATCGCCTGCAAGCTGTGCGAAGCGGTCTGCCCGGCGCAGGCCATCACGATCGAGGCCGGTCCGCGCCGCAACGACGGCACTCGCCGCACCGTGCGCTACGACATCGACATGGTGAAGTGCATCTATTGCGGCCTCTGCCAGGAAGCCTGTCCGGTCGACGCCATCGTCGAAGGTCCGAACTTCGAGTTCGCGACCGAGACCCGCGAGGAACTGTTCTATGACAAGGCCAAGCTGCTCGCCAATGGCGACCGCTGGGAACGCGAGATCGCGAAAGCGATCGAACTCGACGCGCCGTACCGGTGAGATGAGAGCATGATCCTTCCCGCTATCCCATCGTCATTCCGGGGCGCGCAAAGCGCGAACCCGGAATCTCGCGCCATAACCTCTGGATTCCGGGTTCGCGGGGGTTTGCCGCGCCCCGGGGTGGCGGGGGCGGCCCCAAGGGGGGGGCCGGGCGGGTGGTGGTTGGGGTGGGCGGGGGGGGGGTGG
>NZ_JBVVPL010000020.1:104216-125730 GCF_055807615.1 Bradyrhizobium sp. MV1.5
CCCCCCCCCCCCCCCACCCCCCCCCCCCCCCCCCCCCCCCCCCCCCCCCCCCCCCCCCCCCCCCCCCGGCGCGCGCCGCCCCCCCCCCCCCCCCCCCCCCCCCCCCCCCCCCCCCCCCCCCCCCCCCCCCCCCCCCCCCCCCCCGGGGCGGGGGGGGGGGGCCCCCCCCCCCCCCCCCCCCCCCCCGGGACTGCCCAATGATCCTTCCCGCGCTGTTCTTCTATCTGTTCGCCGGCGTCTGTGTCGCCTCGGCGGTGATGGTGATTGTCTCGCGCAATCCCGTGCACTCCGTGCTGTACCTGATCCTGGCCTTCGTCAACGCCTCCGGCCTGTTCGTGCTGATGGGCGCCGAGTTCCTGGCGATGATCCTGATCGTCGTCTATGTCGGCGCCGTTGCGGTGCTGTTCCTGTTCGTGATCATGATGCTCGACGTCGATTTCCTCGAGCTGCGCGAGGGCTTCATCGAGTACCTCCCGGTCGGCCTCGTGATCGGTGGCATCTTCCTGTTCGAGCTGCTGCTCACGGTCGGCTTCTGGGTCATCAACCCCGGCGTCGCCAAGACGATCACGGCGGCGATCCCGACCAACGTCTCCAATACCGAGGCGCTGGGCCTGGTGCTCTATACCAAGTACATCCACTACTTCCAGCTCTCGGGCATGGTGCTGCTGGTCGCGATGATCGGCGCCATCGTGCTGACGCTGCGGCACAAGGCGAGCGTCAAGCGGCAAGACATCAACGTTCAGAACGCGCGCACGCCCGAAATAGCGATGGCGATCCGAAAGGTGGCGCCGGGGCAGGGGCTCCAGGATTCTGACGCGGCGGAGTGGGTGAAATGACCATCGGGCTCGGACACTATCTGGCGGTCGGCGCGATCCTGTTCACGCTCGGGATCCTCGGCATCTTCCTGAACCGCAAGAACATCATCGTCATCCTGATGTCGATCGAGCTGATCCTGCTCGCGGTCAACGTCAACCTCGTGGCGTTCTCGACCTTCCTCGGCGACATCGTCGGGCAGGTCTTTGCGCTCCTGGTGCTCACCGTCGCGGCCGCTGAAGCCGCGATCGGTCTCGCCATCCTGGTGGTCTATTTCCGCAACCGCGGCTCGATCGCGGTTGAGGACGTCAATCTGATGAAGGGCTGATCGCATGATCCGGAAAAGTGGATACCGGTTTTCCGACCAGATCATGCGGAAAGAGTAAATCATGGTCCAGGCAATCGTCTTTCTGCCTCTGCTGGGCGCCATTCTGGCTGGCTTGATCGCGCTGTTCGGCGCGCATGCCCGCAACCCCTCGGGCGACACGGTCGAGCATCACGATGATCACGGTCATGGCGCGCACGCCCATGCGTCCGACACGATCAATGAGGATGCGTCGGTCATTCACGAGACCCATCACGAGCCCGGCGACGGCCACGACGACCACCACGTCTCCGAGCCACCGGCGGCGGGCTCGCGCGGTGCCGAGCTGATCACAACGGCGTTGCTGTTCGTGTCGGCGGCGTTGTCCTGGATGACGCTGGTCGATGTCGGCTTCATGCACCACGACATGCGCATTCCGTTGCTGCCGTGGATTCTCTCCGGCGATCTCCAGGTCTACTGGACGCTGCGGGTCGACACGCTCACCGCAGTGATGCTGGTGGTCGTGACCACCGTGTCCTCGCTCGTGCACCTCTATTCCATCGGCTACATGGACGAGGACCCGAACCGGCCCCGCTTCTTCGGCTATCTCTCGCTGTTCACCTTCGCCATGCTGATGCTGGTGACCGCGGACAACCTCGTGCAGCTGTTCTTCGGCTGGGAAGGCGTGGGTCTGGCGAGCTACCTCCTGATCGGCTTCTGGTACCAGAAGCCCTCAGCCAACGCCGCCGCCATCAAGGCCTTCGTGGTCAACCGCGTCGGCGATTTCGGCTTCGCGCTCGGCATCTTCGCGATCTTCCTGCTGGCCGGCTCGACCGATTTCGAGACCATCTTCCACGCTGCGCCGGGTCTCACCGGCAAGACCATCGACTTCCTCGGCTGGCATGCCGACGCGCTGACCCTGACCTGTCTGTTGCTGTTCATGGGCGCGATGGGCAAATCGGCGCAGTTCCTGCTGCACACCTGGTTGCCGGACGCGATGGAAGGCCCGACCCCGGTCTCCGCGCTGATCCACGCCGCGACCATGGTCACCGCCGGCGTCTTCATGGTGGCGCGCCTGTCGCCGCTATTCGAGCTCGCGCCGAACGCGCAGGCCGTCGTGATGTTCTTCGGCGCCACCACGGCGTTCTTCGCGGCGACCATCGGCCTCGTCCAGAACGACATCAAGCGCATCGTCGCCTACTCGACCTGTTCGCAGCTCGGCTACATGTTCGTGGCGATGGGAGCAGGGGCCTATTCGGTCGGCATGTTCCATTTGTTCACGCACGCGTTCTTCAAGGCGTTGTTGTTCCTGGGCTCCGGCTCGGTGATCTACGCGATGCATCACGAGCAGGACATCCGCAACATGGGCGGCCTCTGGCGCAAGATCCCCTACACCTACGCGGTGATGGTGGTCGGCACGCTCGCCCTCACGGGATTCCCGCTGACCGCCGGCTATTTCTCCAAGGACGCGATCATCGAGTCCGCCTACGCCTCGCACAATCCGTTCGCGATGTACGGCTTCCTGATGACGGTCATCGCGGCCGGCCTGACCTCGTTCTACTCGTGGCGCCTGATCTTCAAGACCTTCCACGGCGAGCCGCATGACGATCACCACTACGAGGCTGCGCATGAAGCGCCGATCTGGATGCTGATCCCGATCGGTGTGCTCGCGGTCGGCTCCATCCTGGCCGGCTTCCCGTTCAAGGAGCTGTTCGCCGGTCACGGCATCGAGGAGTTCTTCCGCGAATCCGTGAAGATGAACCCGCACATCATCGAGGAGATGCACCACATCCCCGAGACCATCGCCTTCCTGCCGACGGTGATGATGGTGCTGGGCTTCCTGGTGTCGTACCTGTTCTACATCCGCCGGCCCTATCTGCCGGTCGAGCTCGCGAACACGCAGCCGATGCTGTACAAGTTCCTGCTCAACAAATGGTACTTCGACGAGCTCTACGACATCATCTTCGTCCGTCCGGCGAAGTGGATCGGCTACCAGCTCTGGAAGAAGGGCGACGGCTTCATCATCGACGGCCTCGGCCCCGACGGCGTCTCGGCCCGGGTGCTGGACGTCACCCGCAACGTCGTGAAGATCCAGACCGGCTATCTCTACCACTACGCGTTCGCCATGCTGATCGGTGCCGCCGGCCTGATCACCTGGTTCATGTTCGGCTTTGGAGGCCAGTAAATGACGACCTGGCCAATTCTATCCGTCACGACCTTCCTGCCGCTGGTGGGCGCGCTGATCGTCTATCTCAGCCGCGGCGATGACGAGGCGGCGCGGCGCAATTCGCGCTGGATCGCGCTATGGACCACGCTGATCACCTTCGCGGTGTCGGTGATCCTGGTCATGCGGTTCGATGCGTCGAGCGCCGACTTCCAGTTCGTCGAGAAGGCGAACTGGCTCGCCACCGGCATCACCTACCACATGGGCGTGGACGGCATTTCGCTGCCGCTGGTGATCCTGACCACCGCCATCATGCCGTTCTGCATCATCGCGAGCTGGAAGGCGATCACCAACCGCGTCCGCGAATACATGATGGCGTTCCTGATCCTGGAAACGCTGATGATCGGCACCTTCTCGGCGCTCGATCTCGTGCTGTTCTATCTGTTCTTCGAGGGCGGCCTGATCCCGATGTTCCTGATCATCGGCGTCTGGGGCGGTCCGCGCCGGGTCTATGCGTCCTTCAAGTTCTTCCTCTACACGCTGCTTGGCTCGGTCCTGATGCTGCTCGCCATCATGGCGCTGTACTGGAACGGCGGCACCACCGACATCCCAACCCTGATGCACACCGCCGTGCCGCGCTCGCTGCAGACCTGGGCGTGGCTTGCCTTCTTCGCCTCGTTCGCGGTGAAGATGCCGATGTGGCCGGTGCACACCTGGCTCCCCGACGCCCACGTCGAGGCGCCGACCGCAGGCTCGGTGGTCCTGGCTGCGATCATGCTGAAGATGGGCGGCTACGGCTTCCTGCGTTTCTCGCTGCCGATGTTCCCGCTGGCCTCGCATGACTTCGCGCCGCTGATGTTCACGCTCTCGGCCATCGCCATCATCTACACCTCGCTGGTGGCGCTGATGCAGGAGGACATGAAGAAGCTGATTGCGTACTCCTCGGTGGCGCATATGGGCTTCGTCACCATGGGCATCTTTGCCGGTACCATGCAGGGCGTCGCCGGCGGCGTATTCCAGATGATCTCGCACGGCATCGTCTCCGGCGCGCTGTTCCTCTGCGTCGGCATCGTCTACGACCGCATGCACACCCGCGACATCGCGGCCTATGGCGGCCTCGTCAACCGGATGCCGCTCTACGCGCTGACCTTCATGGTCTTCACCATGGCCAACGTCGGTCTGCCCGGCACCTCCGGCTTCGTCGGCGAGTTCATGACGCTGCTCGGCACCTTCAAGGTCTCGATCCCGACCGCGTTCTTCGCCACCTTCGGCGTGATCCTGTCGGCCTGCTATGCGCTGTGGCTCTACCGCAAGGTCGTGTTCGGGGCGCTGGTCAAGCCGTCGCTGGCGAGCATGAAGGATCTCACCTTCCGGGAGGGCCTGACGCTGTTCCCGCTGATCGCGCTGACGATCCTGTTCGGCATCTATCCGAAGCCGGTGCTCGACATGTCGGCGGCCTCGGTCCAGCAACTCGTCAACAATTACAACACCGCTGTGACGGCCGTGAAGGCCGCCGCACTGCTCCAGTGAGCGGGCAGGTCAGGATATCGCCATGAGCTTTGAGACTGCAGGTTATCAACTGGCGCCGGTGCTGCCCGAGCTCGTGCTCGCGGTCGGGGCGATGGCACTCCTGATGCTCGGCGCCTATCGCGGGCAGGAGACCACCAAGACGGTCACGACGCTTGCGGTGCTGCTCCTGATCGTGGTCGGCGTGCTCGAATACATGCTGCCCGCGGGCAAGCACGTGACCTTCGGCGGCAGCTTCATCGTCGATGATTTTGCCCGCTTCATGAAGATCCTGGCCCTGATCGGCTCGGCCGTTACGCTGGTGCTGTCGACCGAGTTCCTGTCGGATCCCTCGCGCCGCATCTTCGAATACGCGATCCTGGTGCTGCTCTCGACGCTCGGCATGATGGTGCTGATCTCGGCGGGCGATCTGATCTCGCTCTATCTCGGCCTCGAATTGATGTCGCTGGCGCTCTACGTCGTGGCGGCCTCGAACCGCGACAACGCCAAGTCGACCGAAGCCGGGCTGAAGTACTTCGTGCTCGGCGCGCTGTCCTCGGGCATGCTGCTCTACGGCTCCTCGCTGATCTACGGCTTCACCGGCACGGTAGCCTTCACCGGCATCGCGGCGGCCGCGACGATCTCGAATGTCGGCCTGGTGTTTGGCCTCGTTTTCCTGCTCGCCGGCCTCTGCTTCAAGGTTTCGGCGGTGCCGTTCCACATGTGGACGCCCGACGTCTACGAGGGCGCGCCGACCCCGGTCACCGCCTTCTTCGCCTCGGCGCCGAAAGTAGCGGCGCTCGCGGTCTTCACCCGCGTCACGCTGACCGCATTCCCGGGCATCGTCTCGCAGTGGCAGCAGATCCTGGTGTTCGTGGCGATCGCCTCGATGGCGCTGGGCTCGTTCGCCGCGATCGGCCAGAGCAACATCAAGCGCCTGATGGCCTATTCCTCGATCGGCCATATGGGCTTTGCCCTGGTCGGTCTTGCCGCAGGCACGGTCGAGGGCGCGCAGGGCGTGTTGATGTACATCGTGATCTATGTCGCGATGACGCTGGGCTCCTTCGCCATCATCCTGGCGATGAAGCGCAATGGCCAGCCGGTCGAGCAGATCAGCGATTTCGCCGGCCTCTCGCGCACCAATCCGCTGCTCGCCTTCATGTTCGCGATGCTGCTGTTCTCGCTCGCCGGCATTCCGCCGCTCGCCGGCTTCTTCGCCAAATGGTACGTCTTCGTCGCCGCCATCAAGGCGAATTTGTTCACGCTCGCTGTGATCGGCGTGCTCACCAGCGTGGTCGGCGCCTACTACTATCTCAGCATCGTCAAGACGATGTATTTCGACGAGCCGGCCGGGCAGGTCGATCCGGTGCGCGTCGAAGTCAAGACGGTGCTGGCGGTCGCGGGCCTGTTCAACATCCTGTTCGCCCTGTTTGCGGGCCCGGTGGTGAGCGTCGCCTCCGCCGCCGCCAAGTCGCTGTTTTAGGATGGCATTCGCGCTCGGTCCTCGTGCGGCGTCGGCGGGCTACAAGCTCGCAGCTTTCGAACGGACCGGCTCGACCAATACTGAGGCGATCGAGCACGCGAGGCGCGGCGAACGCGGCCCGATGTGGTTCGTGACGTCGGAGCAGACCGCCGGCCGTGGCCGCCGCCAGCGCGCCTGGATCGCGCCAAGGGGTAATCTTGCCGCCAGCGTGCTCGAAGTCCTCGACGTCGCCCCTTCCGTCGCCGCGACGATCGGCTTCGCGGCCGGGCTGGCCGAGGAGGCCGCGCTGGAGAAGGTCAGCCTGGAGGCGGCGCTGCGCCTCGGCGAGGGCCGTCCCCGCTACGCCCTGAAATGGCCGAACGACGTCCTGGCCGACGGCAAGAAGCTGGTCGGCATCGGCCTGGAGGCCGAAGCCATGGGCGATCGTCTTGCCATCGTTGTCGGCATCGGCACCAACGTCGTCGCCGCGCCCGAGGGCACGCCGACGCCGGCGGTGTCGCTGGCCGCGCTCGGCGTCCAGATCAGCGCGGAGGAGCTGTTCTCGGCGCTCTCGGACGCCTGGGTGGAGTTCCGCGGTATCTGGGACAATGGCCGCGGCTTTTCCGAAATTCGCAGATTGTGGCTGGAGCGCGCCGCCGGCCTCGGCGAGCGGGTCGCGATCCACACGGGAGTGATGACGCTGGAAGGCATTTTTGACACGATCGACGACACCGGCTGCCTGATCGTCCGCACCGCGGAGGGCCGGCGCGTGCCGGTCGCCGCGGGCGAGGTGTTCTTCGGCACGGCCGCCTCCGTGGGAGCTGCGTGATGGCGAAGCCTGAAGAACTGGTATTTGCACCGCTCGGCGGGGTCGGCGAAATCGGCATGAATTTGTCGATCTACGGCCTCGGCAACCGCCAGCAGCGCGCCTGGCTCGCGATCGATCTCGGCGTCTCCTTCGGCGACGAGGAGCATCTGCCGGGCATCGACCTGATCATGCCCGACGTCAGCTTCCTGGAGAAGGAACGCAAGAACCTGATGGGGCTGGTGCTGACCCACGCCCATGAGGACCATTTCGGCGCCATCATCGACCTGTGGCCGAAGCTGAAATGCCCGATCTACGCGACGCAGTTCAGCGCCGCGCTGTTCGAGGCCAAATGCGCCGCCGAGCGCAATGCGCCCAAGATCCCGGTGACGGTGGTGCCGTCGGGCGGGCGCGTCGATATCGGCCCGTTCAACGTCGAGTTCATTCCGGTCGCGCATTCGATTCCGGAGTCGCACGCGCTGGCGATACACACCGAGATCGGCACGGTGCTGCACACCGGCGACTGGAAGATCGATCCGACCCCGATCATCGGCCGCCCGACCGACGAAAAGCGGCTGCGGGAGCTCGGCGATGCGGGCCTGCTCGCCTTGATCGGCGATTCCACCAACGCCGTGCGCGACGGCCGCTCACCCTCGGAAGCCGAGGTTGCCAAATCCATCACCGAGCTCGTCAAGGCCGCCAAGGGCCGCGTCGCGGTCACGACCTTTGCCTCCAATGTCGCGCGCCTCAAGGCCGTCGCGATCGCCGCGAAGGCCGCCGACCGTGAGGTCGTCGTGGTCGGCCGTGCCATGGAACGCGTGGTGCAGGTCGCGCGCGAGACCGGCTATCTCGATGGCGTGCAGAGTTTCCGCTCCGCCGAGGTCTATGGTCATCTGCCGCAGGACAAGGTGCTGGCGCTCTGCACCGGCAGCCAGGGCGAGCCGCGGGCCGCGCTGGCGCGCATCGCCAATGACGACCATCCCGAGATCACGCTCAACCGCGGCGACAGCGTGATCTTCTCCTCGCGCACCATTCCCGGCAACGAGAAGGCGGTCGGCGCCATTATCAACGGTCTGGTTCTGCAGGGCGTGGAGGTCATCACCGACCGCGACCAGCTGGTCCATGTCTCCGGCCATCCCCGACGCGACGAATTGCGTGACATGATCGCCTGGACCAGGCCGCAGCTCCTGATTCCTGTCCATGGCGAGGCCCTACACCTGAACGAGCACGCCAAGCTCGCGCGTGCCGCCGGCGTGCCGCGCGTGCTGGTCTGCCGCAACGGCGATCTCGTCAAGCTCGGCCCGGGCGATCCCGGCATCATTGGGCAGGTGCCTGCGGGCCGTCTCTACAAGGACGGCACGATTCTGGAGGACTCCAAGTCCCGCGCGGTGGTCGAGCGGCGCCGGATGGCCTTCTCCGGCTGCGCCTTTGTCGCCATCGCCATGACGGAGCAGGGCGAGCTTGCCGACGATCCCGCAGTCGAACTCGTCGGTATCCCCGAGAAGAACAAAGCGGGCGAGCCCTTCGACGACATCGTCTTCGACGCCGTGGTTTCCACCGTCGAAGGTCTGCCGAAGGCGCGCCGCCGCGACCCGGATGCGCTGGCCGAGTCGGTGCGACGCGCTGTCCGTTCGGTGATCAACGAACATTGGGGTAAAAAGCCCCCCTGTCTGGTACACGTCCTGACAGTGTAACGGGAGAAGAACGATGCTGGGCCGGCTCAACCATGTCGCTATCGCGACCAAGGACGCCGTCAAGGCCGCCAAAATCTATGGCGCCGCATTCGGGGCCCAGATCTCGGAGGCCGTCGCGCTGCCCGAGCATGGCGTCACCACCGTGTTCGCGACGCTGCCCAACACCAAGATCGAGTTCATCGAGCCGCTCGGCGAAGCCTCGCCGATCGCAAAGTTCCTCGACCGCAACGCCGACGGCGGCATCCACCACGTCTGCTACGAGGTGGTCGACATTATTGCCTCCCGCGACACGCTGGTGAAGGAGGGCGCAAGGGTGCTCGGCGATGGCGTGCCGAAGATCGGCGCCCATGGCAAGCCGGTGCTGTTCCTGCACCCGAAGGACTTTTCCGGCGCGCTGGTCGAAATCGAGCAGGCATAGGCCGAAGCCATGGCCATCCAGATCTCAACCGCAATCGCGATCTACTTCGTCATCTGGTGGGTCGCGCTGTTCCTGACGCTGCCGTTCGGCGTGCGCAGCCAGCACGAGGACGGCGTCGGAGTGCCGGGCAGCGACCCCGGCGCGCCGATCCTGACGCGGATGAGGAGCAAGCTGATCTGGACCACGATCATCTCTGCGATCATCTACGCCATCGCCATGGTCGCCTATCGCGCCGGCTATTTGTCGATCGAGCGCCTGTCGAAATTGATGGGCATGCCGTTCTAGAATTCCTGGTTGGCTTTGTTGGGGGACCAATGACTTTTCAGAGGATCGTCGTCGCGCTTCTGGTGTTGATCGTCGCCGGCCTCGGTGCCATCGGCTATTTCGAGTGGAAGATGGCCGTGCAGGTGCGCACCCTGAAGGCGTTCGTCGAGGGCTACGTCTTCAACGAGGCCGTGATCGCCTGCGAGCAGGCCAAGAGCTCGACGCCGTTCAAGTGGAACGGGGGCAAGAGCACCGCGGTGATCGGCCTGAACTCGGTCAAAACAGACAAATACACCGTCAGCGCCAGCTACACGCTGGTGGCGGACAGCGTCTATTGTGATTACGATCCGATCAAAAGAAAGGCCGAGATCGGCTCGAGCTTCCTGGAGCGGGAGTAACGATCCGGCCCATACAGGAGCATGATCCGGAAAAGTGTGAAGCGGTTTTCCGACAAGATCATGCTCAAATAACAATGGGATCGGATCGTCATGGCACAGGGGCAGGGGGACTACCGGATTCTGCATGAGGCGGCGTTGCGGGATTATCTCGCAGGCGTGGCGGACCTCGCAGCGACCCTTGGCGGCGAGCCGGCCTCCTGGTCGATCACGGAAGTCGGCGACGGCAATCTCAATCTCGTCTTCATCGTCAAAGGCGGCCGCGGCGGCGTCGCCGTGAAGCAGGCGCTGCCCTATGTCCGCCTCGTCGGCGAGAGCTGGCCGCTGCCGCTGTCCCGGGCTCATTACGAATATCTCGCTTTGTCGCGGCAGGCCGAGCTCGCGCCGGGCCTCGTGCCGGCGCTGCTGCATCACAACGAGGCCCTGGCGCTGACGGTGATGGAGCTGCTCGAGCCCCACATCATCATGCGCAAGGGGATGGTTGCGGGCTCGCAATATCCGCGCTTTGTCGATGACATCACCACCTTCATGGCGCGGACCTTGTTCTTCACCTCCGACCTCGCGTTGTCGGCGGCCGAGAAGAAGCAGGGCATCGCCGCCTTCGCCGGCAACCATGCGCTGTGCAAGATCACCGAGGATCTGATCTTCACCGATCCCTATCGCATCGCCGAGCAGAACCGCTGGACCGCGCCGTATCTCGATGCGCTCGCCGCAGAGCTGCGCGAGGATATGGACCTGCATGTCGCGATCTCCCGGCTGAAGCTGAAGTTCATGGCGAGCCCCGAGGCGCTGCTTCACGGCGACCTTCACACCGGCTCGATCATGGTGACGGAGAGCCAGACGCGGGTGATCGACCCCGAATTCGCATTCTACGGCCCGATGGGTTTCGATGTCGGTGCCGTGCTAGCCAACCTCCTGATGGCCTATTTTGCCTCCGCCGGCCACGAGCGCTCGCCGGGCGAACGGCGTGCGTTCGAGCATTGGGTGCTGGAGACGGTCGAGCAGGTCTGGAACGCGTTCGCCCGCAAATTCCTCGACCTGTGGCGCGCCGGCGCCGCAGGCGATGCCTATCCCGCCTCGCTGTTCGCCGGCGAGACAGGCGCGGCACGCCTGGAGGCCGAGCGGCAGGCCTACATGCAGCGGCTGTTCGCGGACGCGGTCGGCTTCGCCGCGGCAAAAACCATCCGCCGCATCTTCGGCCTCGCCCACAATATCGATTTCGAGCTGATCGAGGATCCGCGCCGGCGCGCAATCAGCGAAGCACGCGCCGTCAGGCTGGCAAGGACGATGATGCTGGAGCCGGGCGCGTTTCCGACCATTGCAGATGTCACCGCTGCAGCGCGAAAATCGCGCGATTGGCAGCCGGAGCTCTAGCGGGCTTCCTCGCAAATCGGCGGGGCCCGCGCGCGACGCTCGCATACGTCAACCCCTTCAAGGCGCTTGCGCTCGACCTGCCGTGGATGGTCAACTCTCGGACAGGAGCACGGCTTGCGTTGTCGGAGGGACACATGATCTTCAGGATAGTGGCGATCGTCGCGGGTCTGGGGCTGGCACTGGCCGCCACGGCGGAGGCCCAGACCCCGCGCAAGGGCGGAACCATCCGCATGACCGCGCCTTATGGGTCGAGCTTCACCAGCCTGGACATTCATACGACGCAGCGCGCCCAGGACGAGATCTACGCCAAGGCCCTGCACCGGTCGCTCTACATCTGGAATTCCAAGGAAGGCAAGCCGGTTCTGGAGCTCGCCAAGGAGGACGTCGTCTCGGGCGGCGGTCTCGTTCACACCTTCAAGCTGCGCGACGACGCCTATTTCCACAACGGCCGCAAGATGACGGCCGACGACGTCGTCTGGACCTACAACCGCATCATGGACGGCACCAAGGCTTATCCCGGCGCGCGCTATGTCCGCGTGATCGAGGGTGCGGCGGCAGTCGAGAAGGGCCAGGCCAAGGAGATCTCCGGCCTGAAGAAAATCGACGACTTTACCATCGAGATGAAGCTGACCGAGAAAGTCGATCCGGGTTTCTACTTCTGGAACGCGATCACGTCGATCTACCCCGCCGACGAGGCTGCCAAGGAGAGCTTTCTCCAGAAGCCGATCGGTCTTGGACCCTTCAAATTCGTCGAGCACGTGCCGGGATCGCGCATCGTCCTGGAGCGCTGGGACCGGTTCTACAAGCCGGGCAAGCCCTACGCTGACAAGATCATCGTGTCGGTGATGGGCGAGGCCGCGGCACGCGATGTCGCCTTCCGCAACAAGGAGATCGACACCTCGGTGTTGGGACCTGCGCAATATGTCGCCTATCAGAACGACGCCGACCTCAAGGGCACCGTCGTCGAAGTCGCCGAGGTCTTCACCCGCTACATGGGGATGAATCCCGCGTTCAAGCCGTTCGCCGACAAGCGGGTCCGGCAGGCGATCAACTACGCGATCGACACCGACCTGATCATCAACAAGCTGGTCAAGGGCAAGGCCTACCGGGCCACCAGCTGGCTGCCGCTGACCTCGCCCGCCTACGACAAGGCCATGAAGCCCTATGCCTTTGATCCCGCCAAGGCCAAGCAGCTGCTCGCCGAGGCCGGGTATCCCTCAGGGTTCGAATTCGAATGGACCACCAGCCAGAACGAGAGCTGGGGCCTGCCGATCGTCTCGGCCGTGATCCCGATGCTGGACAGGGTGGGCATCAAGGCGAAGGTCAAGCAGGTCGAGACCGCGGTGCTGGCGGAGGTGGTTCGCAGCGGCGACTACCAGGCCTTCATCTACTCGCAGGCGAGCGGCCCGGATCCGCAGGCCGCTCTCAAATGCTTCCACTCGGCGACGCCGCAACCCGCCTGCAACTACATGAACTTCAAGAACGCCGAGTTCGACAAGCTGGTCGACGAGGCCGGGCAGTCCGATGACGCTGCGAAGCGTACCCAGCTGCTGCAAAAGGCCAATGCTGTTCTCTACGAAGAGGCGCCGGTCTGGTTCTTCAACTACAACAAGGCGGTCATGGCGGTGCAGCCGTGGCTGAAGGGGATTCAGCTGAACGCGACGGAACTGACCCATCAGAACGTCGAAGACCTCTGGGTCGACGAGACCTCGCCCGCGAAGTGACACGCGCTCTCGCGCTCCCTCCGTCGCCATGAACGACGGAGGGAGAGAGGAAAAGTGCCGATGCTCTCCTTCCTGTTCCGCCGCCTCCTGCAGACCATTCCGACCGTGCTCGCCGTGGTGGCTCTGGTGTTCGTGCTGTTCAGCGTCGTTCCCGGCAGCATCGTCTCGTCCATGAGCGACGATGCCGATCCGCAGGTCGAGCTGCGCATGAAGAAGCAGCTCGGCCTCGACGATCCCGTCTATGTCCGCTTCGGCGCCTACATCGCCAAGCTTGCGACCGGTGATTTCGGAACGTCGTTCCGGACCCGCGAGCCTGTGACGTTCATGATCGCCAAGCGGATATGGCCGACGCTCCAGCTCATCTTCGCAGCCATGGCGTTTTCTATCGTGATCGGCGTTCCCCTGGGTTTCATCGCCGCGCTGAAGCCGGGGGGCATCGTCGACACGCTGGCCATGGTCGTGGCGGTATCAGGACTTTCGATCGCCAAATTCTGGCTCGGACTGGTGCTGATGTACTTGTTTGCGTTGAAGCTCGGCTGGCTGCCGAGTTTCGGCTATGGCGATGGCGGACTGAAATATTTGATCCTTCCGGCCGTGACGCTCGGCGTCTCGCCGATGGCGCTGTTCGCCCGGACGACGCGCGCCGCGGTCCTCGAGATCATGACCGCGGATTTCGTCCGCACCGCGCGCTCCAAGGGCATGAGCGAGACCCGGGTCGTGAAGTGGCATGTGATGCGCAACGCGCTTGTCATTATTCTCACCACCGTCGGCCTGCAGTTCGGCGCGCTGATGGGGCAGGCGGTCGTGGTCGAGAAACTGTATTCCTGGCCGGGCATCGGCTCGCTGCTGGTCGACAGTGTCTTGCAGCGCGACATTCCGGCCGTCCAGGGCTCCATTCTCGTCGTGGTGCTGGCCTTTCTCGCGATCAATTTGCTGATCGACGTGCTCTACGGCGTGATCGATCCCAGGATCAGATACGCATGAAGCTCCGCGCCAATCTCATCATCGGTGGCGCGTTGTTCGCGCTTGCGGTCCTGGTCGGCCTGCTCGCGCCCTGGCTGGCGCACACCGATCCCGTGCTGGACGCCAACCTGCTCAATGCGGAAGAGCCTCCGAGCTGGACCTGGTGGTTCGGGACCGACGACCAGGGCCGCGACATCTATTCCCGCGTCGTCTATGGCGCGCGCGTTTCGCTGACGGTCGGCATCGTCTCGCAGCTCATCAACAGCGTCATCGGCGTGGCGCTGGGCCTGAGCGCCGGCTATTGGGGCGGCTGGTGGGACGATGTCGTCAACGGCCTGACCAATCTCATGCTCGCGATCCCCTCGCTGATCTTCGCGCTGGCCATCATGGCGGTGCTCGGCCCCGGCCTGACCAGCCTGCTGATCGCACTCGGCTTGACCAACTGGTCCTTCACGTGCCGGATCGCCCGGGCCTCGGCGCTGTCGCTGAGGAGCCAGGGTTACGTGCAGGCCGCGACCGTGCTCGGCTACGGCGATCTGCGCATCATGATCACGCAGCTGCTGCCGAACATGCTGGGGCCGATCGTCGTCATCGGCACGCTCGGCATGGGCAGCGCGGTGCTGTCCGAAGCCGCCTTGTCGTTCCTCGGCCTCGGCGTCCGCCCGCCGTTTCCGAGCTGGGGCAGCATGCTGTCGGATGCCCGCGACCAGATCACGACGGCGCCGTGGCTCTCGGTGTTTCCCGGCCTTGCGATCTTCCTGACGGTGCTCGGCCTCAATCTGCTCGGCGACGGCCTGCGCGACATTCTCGATCCGCAATCGCGGAGCCGGCGCACATGACCGGCGGCCCTTTGATCGAGGTCGAGGATTTGCGGATCGATCTCGACAATGGATCGCGGCGCGTTGCGGCGGCCGAGGGCATTTCATTCCGCATCGATCGCGGCGAGACCTTCGGCCTCGTCGGCGAATCCGGCTGCGGCAAGAGCATCACGGCGCTCGCCTTGATCGGCCTGTTGCGGCAGCCGTTGTCGATCGGCGGCGGCGTCATCCGGTTTGAGGGGCGGGAGATCCAGCACCTTTCAGCCGCAAGGCAACGGGAGCTGCGCGGCAATCGCATCGCCATGATCTTCCAGGAGCCGATGACGGCGCTGAACCCGGTCTCGCCGGTGGGCCGGCAGATCGCCGAGATGTTCGTGCTGCACAAGGGCAAGAGCTGGCGGGAAGCCGACAGACTGGCCGTCGAGGCGCTGGCGAGCGTCCGCGTTCCCGCGCCGGAGCGGCGCGTGAAGGATTACCCGCACCAGCTGTCCGGCGGCATGCGCCAGCGCGTGATGATCGCCATCGCGCTCGCCTGCGGTCCGGATCTCCTGATCGCCGACGAGCCGACCACCGCGCTCGACGTGACCGTGCAAGCCGAAATCATCGAGCTGATGCGGAATTTATGCGCCGAGCGGGGAACCGCCATCCTGATGATCAGCCACGATCTGGGGCTGGTCGCCAATGTCTGTCGCCGCGTGGCCGTGATGTATGCCGGCCGCATCGTCGAGGAGCGTGGCTCGGCCGATATTTTCCGCGCACCCTCGCACCCCTATACGCGAGGCCTGGTCGCCTCGCTGCCGCGGCTCGGCAGTCGCGCCGCCCTTGGCCGCACCCGGCTGACGGAGATCGCGGGGGTCGTCCCGGCCATCACGAATTTCCCCGACGGCTGCCGGTTCAATCCGCGTTGCGCGCAGGCGACCGATATTTGCCGGACCACCGCGCCGGGAGCGGATTTGCTGGAGGCCGGCGGTCTGGTCAGGTGTCATCACCATGCATGAGCCGCAAGACAGGGCGGGTGAGACACGGCCGAACGACGATGTCATTCTCAGCGTTGAGGATCTCGCGGTCCATTTTCCGCTCGGAGGCGGCCTGCTGGGGCGCGGCCGTCGGCTGCTCCGTGCCGTCGACGGGGTCGATCTCACCCTGAAGCGGGGCGAATGCCTCGGCCTCGTCGGTGAGTCCGGCTCCGGCAAGTCGACCGTCGCATTGTCGATCCTTGGCCTCTTGACGCCGACGCGCGGCCGCATCGTGCTGGACGGACAGGTCGTGACGAACCGGCCATCCGGGGATCGGAAGGCGCTGGCCCGCATCGTGCAGATCGTGTTTCAGGATCCCTACGCCTCGCTCAATCCGCGCCAGACCGTTCGCCGCACGCTGGAAGATCCCCTGCGTGTGCATGGCGTCACGGCCAAGAGCGAGATCGAGGACCGCGTCGCGAAGATGCTGCGGCATGTGGGCCTGCGGCCGGAGCAGGCCGACCGCTACCCCCATGAATTCTCGGGCGGCCAGCGCCAGCGCATCGGCATTGCGCGTGCGCTGATCCTCAACCCGAAGATCGTCATCTGCGACGAACCCGTCTCGGCGCTCGACGTCTCGATCCGCGCCCAGATCATCAACCTGCTGCTGGAATTGAAGGAAACGCTCGGTCTCTCCTACATCATGATCAGCCACGATCTCGGCGTCGTCGAGCACATGAGCGACAAGGTCGCCGTGATGTATCTCGGCCGCATCGTCGAGAACGGCCACTGGCGCGAGATCTTCGAGCGGCCGGCGCACCCGTACACCCAAGCCCTGATCGCCGCCATCCCCGATCCCCTGCGTCATGCACCGCTGGCGACGACAGGCGGCGATCTTCCCAATCCTCTCAATCCGCCGAACGGATGCGCCTTCAGCCCGCGGTGCCGGTATGCGGAGGGCGTGTGTCGGAGCGAGCCGGGGCCGGCGCTGGTGACGCGAGCGGACGGGCACGCGGTGCGATGCTGGCGAGCGGATGAGATTGCGGCAGCGAGCGTCGCTCTATCACCGTCACCCTGAGTAGCCGCTTCGAAGCTCCGGATGAGGTGCATTCGTATGGCTCGCTTCGACTTTCAGCGACCGCGACTTAGCGGTTGCGCCGGAATGACGGCGTTGTTCAAACTCCTTGGGGGAGCGAACGGTCCATTCAAGGCGCTCGCCTTTACGGGCACGCAACGACCGGCCGCTCATGAGGTTTATGGCGACAGCGCGGGTGTCTGGACCGAGGAGGCGCTGGCGGCCAATGGGTTCAGCTCTCCAGCTTTCGCCGGCGCGGTGGTCGGCGTGCTTGCTCGGGCGGCGCGCTGCCGACCGGCTGGAACAGCCCCGCGGTCGATGGCTCCGGCCTCGCGACCCAGATCGTCGCGATCGGCCCGGACTATATCAACATCCGAAGGTCCGGCACGGCGAGCGTCGCGTTTGCCATCATCCCGATGGAGCCGGAACCTTCGGCGTCACTGCCGGCGACGTGCTGTGCGGATCGTTCAAGCTGCAGCTTGTCGCGGGCTCGTTGAGCGGATTGAGCTCGCGGCTCGCCAATTGTCGGATATTGAGATCCCAAGAAGTGGCTTAAATGGCCTTCGTAGACGCCGTCGTTTAGCACCAGGGAAAAGGGAGAAATGCGACCGTGTCGTCCAAACCTGTATCCAGCGAAGAGCAACTTAACTGAAGAGATCACTTTTGCCGCCAAGAGATTTTCACGCACGCGTGGATGGCACTGGCAATGCGAGCCCAGCTAAATTCGGTGCCTTTTCGTATGCAGTCTGGTTCAATCCGTTGGTTCAATAAAACGAACGCGAGCCAGTCGTCTGTCGGGATCTTGTTAATACAAGCGGCCCCCGAAAACCCTACGAGAGTGATTGAATCTCTAGTGCGAAGGATGATGTTCTTGTTTGCTAGCGCGTTGTGTTGACCAAGGTCGCCTCCCCGTTGGAGTGACACGAGACGGTCGCTGGTCATCGCGACGAACCAGGGGTTCACGATTGATGAAATGAGAGTCATGAGGCTGTGCCGAGAGAAATGAGAGGTGCGAAAGTGTCAGCTTAGCAGTGGTTCTGTGATAGTCCATTCCCGCGGGCATACCGGCTCGCTCCCTTCAGGGCTGCGCGCTAACTCCCGGCGGGACTAAGCTCGGCGGCCACAGCGGCGGCGGCAGAGCGAACGGGGGGAGCGCGGCCGATAGTCACTGCAGCAGGGTGGATCTCGATTTCCAAGGTCGAAGTACCGAGTTTATGTCGGTTCTTCCCTGAGATCAGCAGCGTGAACTTGTCGATACTGTCCCGATCGTCTGAGCCATCAGCGAAATATCGAAAGCCTGATCCGACTATGACGAGCCGACCTTTGCTCGGAGCTTGCACGACCGAGACCTCATAGATCTGCATGTAGGACCAGCGGAGACCTTGGATGCAGTCCTGGGTAGGCGCAATGGTCATGCTCCAGGTCATAGTGTCGGAGACTAGAGCGAACGGCGTTCGGTCCTTGACGCACAACGAGCTTGCGTTTGCCGGCTGGCACAGAAAGGCGGCTGCGGCGGCACAGAGCAGGTATTTCATGGCGATGTCCCAAGTCCCAATCCGGCACACTAGCGGGCAAGCTTTGAGGCGCCGTTCCGACTTTATCTAAAATTGTCCCTTTCTCAGTCACTCCCCTCGCGGGAAGTGGTGCCTAATCGGGGCTCACCATGAGCCATGTTAGCCAGCCGTACCAGCTCAAGAAAACGCAGGTAACGATCACTGCGGCTAGTATGGCAATGGAGGATGGGCTGAGGGTCATCTTAGCCTCGGGCGGGACGGCCAATTGTTGCCCATCGAGGCGAAGTTGTCCACTCTCCTCAGTGGAGTTCGTTCACCCTCGCCGTCTTTGCCTGTTCTGGCTCGACGAGCGGCAAATGGACAGGCAGATCCAGCATAACCAGACCAGCCAGGCGATATTGATGCACCATTCATATGCGCCCGGTCGTCGCGGTCGGGAGACTGACCGCTCGCTTGTTTTGCCCTGCTTCATCGAGCGATCCAACGTGAGAGCGGGCCGCAGGTTTTCCGTGAAATGCCTGCGGCCCATGTCGCGCATCTGCGATATTGGCTCCAGCCCGGCGCCATTTTCGCGCGACGAATTCACGATAGCCGTCGTGTGCGCGGCCTCAAGGCAAAGTCGCGATTAACCTAACCAGTCAACGTTAAACGCGCCATCTAGTGCGATAGGATACCGCGCCGCCCCCTTCAAGGCGATAAAACCTTTCGGGACCGCGTCTTAATTAGCATCTGAGCCAGTCTCGCAAGACTGCCTCCCGCGATTCCGCCGGCCGTCTTTTCCGCAGCATCGGGGAGATGTCCACGTCGATCAGGCGTCAGATGCTGGAGCAGTTCGAGGATACCTGCCAGGACGAGGACAAGCGTCAAGACGGCAACGAAATGCCGAGGGTAGGCGATTAAAGTGCGCCGAGTAGTCCGTAGGCAAAAAAGCGCTCAAGTCCCACCCAGCCGGTCTCGGGACGAAGTCCGATCGGTGACAATGTAACTAGCACGATTGCCGCGGCGGCGGCCCAAGCGACGATGGCAAGCAGTCTGCGTAGCATGGCGCCATTGATAGCGTCCGATGCTCGCTGCGTCCACCCGCGTTCGGTCCCTCAGGGGGAGCTGCCAGTGACGGCACAACCGTCATGATGAGATCGTGCTCATGTTTGGCCCGATCCATCAAACGCGGGCCTGGCAAGGCTATCAGTCAAGCCTATCGTCTGACACCGACCAGACGAGGGCGGCGGTTTGCGTTCTCGGCCGCCAGGCCACGCAGCCACGCGCGAAAACCGACGATCTCCGGGCAATCCGCGGTGCCTTCAGGCGCAACCAGCCAATCACCCAAACCTGATCCCTCATCGATCCGGTCGCAGCGATAGCCCGGATGGTGGCTATGGCCGCAGGCGATCAGCAGATCGACCTTACCCTCGACCAATTCGTGCAGGCCGGCCGGATGCAGCACCCGCAAGCCGATCTCCGCATGCGTGCTGCGAAACGCTGCCAGATCGAGGCGACGGAGGTCGAAGCTGCCATGGATGCCTAATTGCAGCAGCACCGCACCGGCCGGTTTCAACTGTGAGGTCGCCTCCGCAATGTGGCGAAAGCCTTCGGAGACGCCGGGCAGATAGGCCTGACCGGCCGCGGTGAGGATGAGCTGCTTATGCAGCCGCTCGAACAGCTGCATGCCGAGGCGCGCCTCCAGTGCCTTCACCTGCTGCCCCACGGCGGCGGGCGTGACGTGTAGCTCGTGCGCGGCCAGCTTGAAGCTGAGATGCCGCGCGGCGGCTTCGAAGGCGCGGAGCGCGTTGAGTGGGGGAAGGGCGTAGGTCATTGGGTTTGATTTTGACACTGATGGGCTGTGGCCTTGCAATAGATTTTCTTGCGCTGAACCGCAGCAATGATGCTTTGCGAAGCGGCGCCGGCGCCGGATACGGTCGAACCCGCAATCCGGAGAAACCTCATGCCCCCAGCTCACCTCGTCAGCCACAATCCCGCAACCGTCCACGCTCCCGCCGGCGGTTACTGCATGGGACTTGAACTGACGCAGCATCGACGGCTGTTGTTCATTAGCGGCCAGGTGCCCCAGAGACCCGACGGCACCGTTCCTGACGGTTTTGAGGCGCAGTGCGAGCAGGCCTGGCGCAATTTGATCGAGGTGCTCGCCGCCGCAGGCCTTGGCGTCGCGCATCTGGTCAAGGTCAACACGTTCCTGACCGACCGCAATCAACTCGTGGCCAACCGCACCATTCGTCGCGCGATGCTGGGCGAACACCAGCCCGCGCTGACGGTCGTGATCGTCGAGACCGTCGACAGCCAATGGCTGCTGGAGATCGAGGCGATCGCCGCGGAGTGAAACCGGCCGACATTGCAATTGAACCAAATCATATCAGGTGTCCCATGGCTGAGATCATCCATCCGTTCTACGAAGCGCATCGCGGTGCAATGGAGGCCGCCATGCGCGAGCGGCTCGATCTGGCCGAACCGATGTTGCGCGAGCGCGCGCAGCTTTCCGAGGTCGACGGGATCAGGCGGAAGGTGATGGACGAATTCGAAATCGTGCTCACCCAGATGCCCTATGTCGGCGGCGCGGCGAGCCGCATGAGCGATTTCTTCATGCGGCTGATGGGCTTCATGGCCATCAGCCGGGTGCTGCGGCGCCACGGTGTGCCGCTGCCTGTGATCGGCGAGATCGAGCGGGACACCTACAAGGCGCAATTGCTCACCGTATCGGAAGCGGAACGTCTCGCCTCGGGGCGTCAGTTCATGTCGCCGGAGAACCAGGCTTTGGTACGCGAGCAGGCGGCAAGAAGCGCGACCGATAGCCATCGGGTCGAGTTTCCGGAAGATTTCGTCTACGATTTCGTCGAGCCTGATACGGGTGACAGTTTTGAATTCGGCATCAACTACAAGGCTTGCGGCTTCTGCAAACTCGCGGCGCGCCATGGCGACAAGGACATCCTGCCGAACATCTGCGGGCTCGATTTCGTCGCCTACGCAGCGCGAGGCATCCGCCTGGAGAGGACACAGACGCTAGCGGACGGTGCGAGCCATTGCAATTTCCGGTTCTCGCGGCTTGGGTCGGACTAGAACCGTCACCCTGAGGTGGCCGCTTCTTTAGCGGCCCTCGAAGGGCGACGGCCCGGCTGCATCTTGGCCGTTCATCCTTCGAGGCTCACCACGGGACGCGTTGCGTCCCATGGCTCGCACCTCAGAGCTTGAGAATGTTTTGCTCCCGCCGGGAGAGTTTTGCATTGCCTGGAGAGCGGTGACCCCAAGGTTTTCA
>NZ_JBVVPL010000021.1:0-125439 GCF_055807615.1 Bradyrhizobium sp. MV1.5
GCCGATATGCCATCCCCAGATCCTCTTCAAACGTCTCTTAGAGAATCGCAGATTCGCGATTTACGCAAAGCTCTCGCAGGCGGGAGAGGGAGCGCACCGTCTTCCGGCATCACGTCAGTTGATCGAGCGGATCAAATCCTTGATCTTCTCGGCGTGCGGGCCGAGCTCCTTGGCGAGCTTGTCGAGATAGGGATCGGCGATCGCCGTGAAGGTCTTCTTGTCGACGTTGTCGACGATCTTCACGCCCATCTTCTTCAGCTTCTCTGCCGCGGTGCGTTCGAGGTCGAAGGCCTTCTGCGGCTCCTTGGAGCTGACCTCGTTGCCCGCCGCCTGCACCCAGCCTTTCTGTTCGGCCGACAGGCTCTGCCAGAGCTTATCGGAGATGAACACCAGCGCGTTGTTGGCCTCGTGCTCGGTGATGTTCAGGACCGGCGCGACCTCGTAGTGCTTGTTGACGAGGTAGACATTGATGCTGTTCTCGGCGACGTCGACGACGCCGGTCTGCAGGCTCGTGTAGACGCTGCCGAACGGCATGTGCACGGTCTGGGCGCCGTAGGCCGGGAACATGGTGTCCTCGGTCGCGGTCGCCTGCACCCGGATCTTCAGGCCCTTGATGTCGCCGACATTGTGGATCTCCTTCTTGGAGTACATGTGGCGCACGCCCTGCGAGCCGGTCGCGATCACATGCAGACCCTGCGTGGTCTCGTCGATCATGGTCTTGAGCGCTGCGAACACTTTTGGATCGGCCAGCCCCTTGACCACGTGGTTCTCGTCGCGGAAGAGGAAGTGCAACGACATCACGCCCGCTTGCGGCGAGATCGTCGCGGTGTTCGCCGAGGAGATGATCGCAAATTCGACGTCGCCCGCTTTCACGAGCTGAAGCACCTGCGGCTCCTGCCCGAGCTGCGCGCCCGGATATTGGTCGATGATCATGGTGCCTTTGCTCAATTCCTTGAGCTTGTCGGCAAAGAGGTCGCCCGCGATGGAATAGCCGGTGTTGCGCGGCTGGTCGTAGGCGAAGCGATAATGCTTCACCTCCTGTGCCGATGCGCTCGTTACGAAGAGAACAGCGGCCGTTGCCGCCAGCCGATGTAAGAATCTTGGCATGGATCGTGCGATCATCGTTTCCCCCTGTTTTAACGCCCGCCGCTTGTGCGGTCTGGGCTACGCTTCCGGGTGGTTGGTCACCCTCTCTTAGTTTTCTGCTCAGTCTTCTTCCCAGTCCTCTGCATAAAATCGAAATCGCAGCCCTCGTCGGCCTGCATGATGGTCTCGTTGAACAGCCAGGCATAGCCCCGCCGCGCCTCGTCGGGAGCGGCTGCCGGCTTCAATGAGGCATGGCGCCGTTCCAGCTCGGCCGCATCCACCAGAAGTTCGATGCTGCGCTTGGCGACGTCGAGGCGGATCATGTCGCCGTTCTTCACCAGCGCCAGTGGCCCGCCGACGGCGGATTCCGGCGTGATGTGCAGCACGATGGTGCCGAAAGCGGTGCCGCTCATGCGTGCGTCGGAAATGCGCACCATGTCCTTGGTGCCGGCGCGCGCGAGCTTCTTCGGGATCGGCAGATAGCCCGCCTCGGGCATGCCGGGCGCGCCCTTGGGGCCGGCGTTGCGCAGCACCAGCACGTCATCGGCGGTGACGTCGAGATCGGGATCGTCAACCCGCAGCGTCATATCCTCGACGGATTCGAACACCACGGCACGTCCGGTGTGCTGCAACAGTTTCGGGCTTGCAGCTGACTGCTTGATCACCGCGCCGCGCGGGGCGAGGTTACCGTGCAGCACGGCGAGGCCACCTTCCTTCTTGATCGGATTGTCGCGCGGGCGGATCACTTCCTGGCCGGGCACGTCTTCCGCGTTGACGACGACATCGCGCAGGCTCTCGCCGGTGATGGTCTTCGCATCGAGATCGACGAGGTCACCAAGCTGCGCCAGCAGTTTCGGCACGCCGCCGGCGTGATGGAAATGCTCCATGTAGTGCTCGCCCGACGGCTTGAGATCGATCAGCACCGGCACCTCGCGGCCGATCTGGTCGAACACTTCGAGATCGAGCCGGTGCGGCGAGCGATGGGCCATCGCGGTCAGATGGATCAGGCCGTTGGTCGAGCCGCCGATCGCCTGGAGCACGACCTGGGCATTCCTAAAAGATGCCGGCGTCAGCACCTCGCTCGGCTTCGGCCCCTTGGTCTTGGCCATCTCGGCGGCCACCCTGCCGCTCGCCTCGGCAAGCCGAAAGCGCTCCGCATGCGGCGCAGGAATCGTCGCGCTCATCGGCAGCGACAGGCCCATGGCCTCGATCATGCAAGCCATGGTGGAGGCGGTGCCCATCACCATGCAGGTACCGACAGACGGTGCGAGCCGGCCGTTGACCGCCTCGATCTCGACATCGTCCATTTCGCCGGCGCGATACTTGCCCCAGAGACGGCGGCAATCGGTGCAGGCGCCCAGCACCTCGCCCTTGTGATGACCAACCACCATGGGGCCAACGGGAATGACCACCGTCGGCAGATCGGCGCTGATTGCGGCCATCACCTGCGCCGGCAGTGTCTTGTCGCAGCCGCCGATGACGATCACCGAATCCATCGGCTGCGCGCGGATCATCTCCTCGGTGTCCATCGCCATCAGATTGCGCAGATACATCGAAGTCGGATGCGCAAAGCTCTCCGCGATCGAGATGGTCGGGAACACGAACGGCATCGCGCCCGACAGCATCACGCCGCGCTTGGCGGCCTCGATGATCTGCGGGACATTGCCGTGGCAAGGATTGTAGTCGCTGTATGTATTGGTGATGCCGACGATCGGGCGCTCCAGCGCGTCATCGGAATAGCCCATGGCCTTGATGAACGCCTTGCGCAGGAACAGCGAGAAGCCGGCATCGCCATAGCTCGTCAGCCCTTTGCGCAACCCACTCGTCATCATACCACTCCCATTATCGGGTCATTGTCGTACAGCCTGCCCCTTGATTGTCAATAAGACAGACGTCAAACCTGCTATTTTCCGGATCGGCGTACTGGTCGGCGAACGGATTATTGACAATCCGAGCCTTCCCTGCTCCACAGGACGGACCGGCCAGGCGCCGGGAGGCCGAGGGCATGTCCGACACTCACATCGCAGATGCCATGACGGTCCGGCGCGACGATCCGGACGACATCGTCGCGCGGCTCGAGGAGGACATCATCTTCGGCCGTCTCGCGCCCGGCGCGCGCCTCACGGAAGACGCGCTGATGTCGGCTTACGGCACCTCGCGCCACTTCGTGCGCCAGGCGCTGGTGGATGCGGAGCGCCGCGGCATCGTCCGCCGCGAAAAGAATGTCGGCGCCACCGTACGGTTCTATTCGGCCGAAGAGGTCCGGCAGATCTACGAGGTCCGGGAGATGCTGACCCGGCAGGCGGCGCTGATGATCCCCCTGCCCGCACAGCAAGGCCTGATCGACGAGCTCTCTGCATTGCAGCGGCAATATTGCGCGAGAGCGGATTTGCAGGACCTGCGCGGCATCCACGAAGCCAACGACGCCTTCCACCTCGCGCTGTTCTCGGCCTGCGGCAATCCCTATCTGGTGCGCTCGCTGCAGGACTACATGAACCTGACCCTGCCGATGCGCGCCAAGAATCTCGCTGACAGCGACGGGCTGGCACAATCGCGGCGCCAGCACGAGTTCATGATCGAGCTGTTGAAGGGCCGTGACAGCTGGGCGCTGGCCCAGCTCTGCGTCGATCATATGCAGTTCAGCAAGAAGGATTATCTGGCGCGGATTGCGGGCGGCGAGGTCGAACGTCGGGACGCGCCGAATAAGTGAAAGACGTCCACTTACACCGCTGAGATTCGTTCGGACAAAGCCGCGATTTCGGCTTCCGCCTCGCGTTCCGAACCCGATCTTGCACCTTTGGCCGAGACGGGTTTCAACTGTATGTTGGTAACAAACAGCTGGCGCACTGGTTGAGCCTCATGCCCATGATCGACCGTGCGGCGGCGGAGAGCTGCGAGAATATTGATGGTTGACCTGCCTAGCGCGCAGCCGCCGGAGAGAGGCCCGCCGGTCCAGGCGCTCTTGCACAGCTGCGATTGGACCAAGTCACCGCTCGGCCCACCGCAGGGGTGGTCACCGACGCTTCGGTCGGTCGTCAGTCTTGCGATGGACTCGAAATTTCCGATGTTCGTCGCTTGGGGCCCGGAACTCGGCTTCATTTACAACGACGCCTACGCTGAGATCCTCGCCGACAAGCATCCGGCCGCTTTCGGCGCTCGCTTCCATGACATTTGGGCCGAGATCTGGGACGATATCTCGCCCCTGATCCAAAAAGCCATGGCTGGCGAGGCAACTTGGCAGGAGAACCTGCCGCTCATCATGAACCGGCGCGGCTACGACGAGCAGACCTGGTTCACCTTCTCCTACTCGTCGGTCCGCGAGCCTGCGGGCGAAGTGATGGGTATGTTCTGCGCC
This sequence comes from Bradyrhizobium sp. MV1.5, assembly GCF_055807615.1. Classification (NCBI taxonomy): domain Bacteria; kingdom Pseudomonadati; phylum Pseudomonadota; class Alphaproteobacteria; order Hyphomicrobiales; family Nitrobacteraceae; genus Bradyrhizobium; species Bradyrhizobium sp. MV1.5. Next base: position 4,442 of record NZ_JBVVPL010000021.1, read on the forward strand.
GTCGCGGAGACCACCGGCCAGGTGCTTGCAGAAGCCACGCTGCGGGAAAGCGAAGCCAGGGCCGCGGCGATCACGAACTCCATCGACCAGATGATCTGGTCGACGCGACCTGATGGGTTCCACGACTTCTACAATCAGCGTTGGTACGAGTTCACCGGCGTACCGCAAGGTTCCACCGACGGCGAAGCTTGGAACGGAATGTTCCACCCCGAAGATCGAGAGGCCGCATGGTCCGCTTGGCGTCACTCCCTGGAAACCGGCGAACCGTATCAGATCGAGTATCGTCTCCGTCATCGATCCGGGCAGTACCGATGGGTGCTTGGACGTGCGCAGCCAGTGCGCGACGCAGATGGCGTGATCTTGCGATGGTACGGGACCTGTACAGACATCGAGGACATGGTCGCCGCTCGGGAGATCCTGGCCCGATCGCGCGAACAGCTCGAACGCCTTGTTCAAGAGCGCACGGAGGAGCGCAATCAGCTCTGGAGTGGTACCAACCTTTTGGTCGCGGTGGTTGCTTTCGACTCGACCATCCGAGAGGTCAATCCGGCCTGGCCAGCGCTGCTCGGCTGGTCGCAAGCTGAGATCGTGGGACGACCCTATACTCAGTTCATCCACCCCGACGACATCGAAGGATCGCGCCTCTGGGCCGACGAACTCGCGGCCAACGATGAATCCGGCGAATTCGAGAACCGTTACCTGTGCAAAGACGGAGCCTATCGTTGGATCGCCTGGTCGGTCACCGCCAGCAAGGGAGCTTTTCACTGTATCGGTCGTGACATCCATCGTCAGAAAGAGCAGGCCGAAGCTCTGAGGGCCGCCGAAGAGGCCCTCCGCCAAGCGCAAAAAATGGAAGCCGTCGGGCATCTCACGGGCGGCATCGCGCACGACTTCAACAACATGTTGTCGATCGTGATGGGCTCACTCGATCTTCTGAAGCGCCGAATGGTCGAGATCGACCCCCGCGCCAAGCGCTATCTCGAAGCTGCCATGGACGGGGCGCGCCGCGCTGCCTTGCTTACGCAGCGCCTCCTTGCGTTCTCCCGGCAACAGCCGTTGAAGCCCCAACCCATCGATATCAACAAGCTCGTCTCGGGGATGTCCGGGTTCATACGCGGCTCACTCGGCAGCGATGTCAGGTTAGAGACTGCGCTGGATTCAGACGTCTGGCGCATCTCAGCCGATGCAAACCAACTTGAAAATGTCCTCCTGAACCTTGCAGTGAATGCCCGCGACGCAATGCCGGAGGGCGGCCGGCTCACCATCGAAACTCACAACGCTGATTTGGACGACCGCTATCTGGCAAGCGAACCAGGCGTCCTGGCAGGGCAATATGTATTAATCGCGGTGACGGACACCGGCTCCGGCATGCCTGCGGACGTAATGGCCAAAGCCTTCGACCCCTTCTTCACCACCAAGGCTGTGGGCAAAGGCACCGGCCTAGGTCTCAGCCAGGTATACGGCTTCGTCAAACAGTCGGGCGGCCACGTCAAGATCTACTCGGAGCCCGGCGAAGGGACAACATTCAAGGTCTACCTACCGAGGCTCGTGGATGCGACCGAGCCCGTTTTCACGGAAAAAGCAGCCGCGTTCCTGCCTACCGACGACAATCACGAGCTTATACTGGTGGTCGAGGACGAGCCCGCAGTGCGCCAGTATAGTGTCGATGCATTGATTGAACTGGGCTACCGCGTGATGGAGGCAGAAAGCGCAGAAGCGGCGCTGCAGCTTTTGGACGAAAACCCGGACGTCAACCTGCTATTCACAGACATCGTCATGCCGGACATCAACGGGGCGAAGCTCTCTGAAGAAGCGCTTCGGCGCCGAGCGGATCTGAAGGTTCTTTTCACGACAGGCTATACGCCCAACGCGATGCTCCAAAATCGTGTGGCAAGACCCGGCGTGGCCGTGCTCAGCAAGCCTTTCACTGTCGAGGAACTCGCAGCGAAGGTGCGAGAGGTGCTGGACGTTTAGCCAGCGAGAGCGCACCGGTTCTGCGCAACGGGGTACGTTGCGCCCCGCCGTCATACGCAGATGTCGCTCCCACGGGCCCACTCTGGCGCCGATTCCCGTCAGGCCGCGGCAGGCCAGAACGCGCGTTCAATACCGTCTCAGCAGGCCGCGATCCACGCTGGTATCGCCATAGTCGGCGCAGGCTCTCTTCGGGTTTCTGATCAGATCGGTCCGGACGCGCCTGAACGTTTTGCCGGCCGCGTCGGACACTTCGGGGCGGAATTTACCGGGATCGGACCTCTCGCCATCGCGGGCCTTGATGGCCGCCGCATAGGCGTCGATCATCGCCATCGCGGCATCCGTGCTGCCGAGAAGCCGGGCGCCGAGTTGGACACTGCCGGCACCATTGACCTCGTAGCCGACGCATCGTTGTTCGAGCACCGCGGACGCGGTGACGATCTGGTCGAGAAACGTCGCCTCGGCGTCGCTGAGCATCGCGGCTCGCGCCGGTCCCGAGATGATCAACGGGAGCAGTACGACGGCTGGCAATTTGATTCTCATTGTCCTGACTCGCGCTGCCGCCGTTGAGCCGTGATCAAGGCACCGATTGCCGAATTGCGGTCGCAAAATCGAGAGCCAGACGGCCAGAGCAACGTTGATCTGGATCAATGGGCGGAACGGCCAAAGCGAGGCTCAGGCCTTTGCGTCGCTCGCCCTGTGTGAATCGAGGCACCGCGGCAGGACGGACACTAAAACTGTTTGTCAAGCCATCGAAATTTCGCAGCGCCGGAAATAAATACCGCCCGGGCTCCGGCGCCACGTCGCGCGTCCTCCTCCACCTCCCTCCCGAATGAAATGCCATGACCGAACAAACCCTGACCGAGCCGATCGCCGAGCCGCAACAGCTGTCCCGCGGCTTCGCGCGCTACCAGGCGATCCTCGTTGCGCTGCTGGCGTTGGTCCAGTTCACGATCATCATCGATTTCATGATCATGTCGCCGCTCGGCGCCATCATGATGCCGGCGCTTGATATTTCGGCCGCCCAGTTCGGGGTGGCCGTCTCGGCCTACGCATTCAGCGCGGGAATTTCCGGCATCCTGGCGGCCGGCTTCGCCGATCGGTTCGACCGCAAACGGCTGCTGTTGTTCTTCTACGCCGGCTTCACCCTTGGCACGATGCTGTGCGCGATCGCGCCCAACTATCATCTGTTGCTGCTGGGGCGGATCGTGACCGGCCTGTTCGGCGGCGTGATCGGCTCGGTCGTGCTCGCCATCATCACCGATCTGTTTACGCTGCAATTGCGCGGCCGCGTCATGGGTTTCGTGCAAACCGCCTTTGCCGCGAGCCAGGTGCTGGGTATCCCCGCCGGTCTTTTCCTCGCCAACCAGTGGAACTGGCACGTCGCGTTCGGCGCACTGGTCGGCCTGTCTGTCATCGGCATGGCCGCCGTGATGTTCCTGATGAAGCCGGTGAACGGCCATCTCGGGCTGAAGCAGGATCGAAACCCGTTCCGGCATCTGATCGCAACGGTTTCGCAGCCGCGCTATTGGATGGCGTTCTCGGTGACGACCCTGCTGGCGACCGGCGGCTACATGCTGATGCCGTTCGGCAGCGCCTACACCGTGCACAATCTCGGCATCGACATCGTGCATCTGCCGACGATCTATCTCGTCTCCGGCCTGTTCAGCATTGTCATCGGACCGCTGGTGGGACGGGCGAGCGATGCCTTCGGCAAATATCCCACCTTTGTCTTCGGCAGCGCCATGTCGATCGTCATGGTGCTGATCTACACCCACCTCGGCGAGGTGAGCCTGACGGTCGCGATCCTGGTCAACGTCCTGATGTTCGTCGGCATCTTCTCCCGCATGATCCCGTCGCAGGCGCTGATTTCCGCAATCCCCGAGCCGGCGCAACGCGGCTCCTTCAGCGCGGTCGGCGCGTCGCTGCAACAGCTCTCCGGCGGGCTCGGCTCCGTGCTCGCCGCCGCGCTGATCGCGCAGGATCCCGACGGTACGCTGCGGCATTTCGACCGGCTGGGATACGTCGTCGTGACGACGGCGGTGATTTCCCTGATCCTGATGTACTTTGTGCAGCGGCCCATCGCGGCCCAGGCCGGCAAGCGCGTGGTCTAGGGCGTCGATTCCGACGCCCTGGATTCGCGAATGCGCTCCTACCGCTTATTCCAATCGATGATGCGACTTGTGTCGCCGTCGAACTCGTTGCTGCAGAACGCGCCGCCCTGATAGTGATCGCCGATCGGATCGGGCTTCAGCTTGGCCTGCTCGGCCATCGCATGCGCCACGTGGTCCTCGGAGCGGCCCGTGGGACGGTAGCCGAACTCGTAGGCGCGGTGGTTGTCCCACCAGGCGCGCTCGTTGAGGGACACGCCGTAGAAGATCTCGAAATGAATGTCGGGATGCTCGAGCCCGATCTGGCAGAGCTGCACCAGGTCTTCCGGCTTCAGCCAGATCGAGATCCGGCGATGATCCAGCGGCACGTCGCCGAAATTACCAATGCGAAGGCAAGTCACCTTCAGGCCATGCTTGTCCGCATAGAGCGCCCCGACCGCTTCGCCGAACACCTTGCTGACGCCATAGCGGCCGTCGGGGCGCGGGGTCACGTCGGTGCCGATCTTGTGGTGGCGCGGATAGAATCCGACGGCATGGTTCGAGGAGGCGAACACCACGCGCTTGACGCCCTTGCGATACGCGGCCTCGAACAGATTGTAGCCGCCGATGATGTTGGCCTGGAGGATGTCGTTCCAGGGACCCTCGACCGAATAGCCGCCGAAATGGATGATGCCGTCGACGCCCTCGCAGATCGCCTCGCACTGCGCAAGGTCTGACAGGTCCGCCGCCTTGAATTGCTCGTTCGCGCCGAGATCGGCCGGCGGGCGGATATCAGAGAGCAGCAGGTCCGGATAGATCGGCGGCAACAGCTTTCGCAGACGCGTTCCAATTCCGCCCGAAGCTCCCGTCATCAAGATACGCGGCATGTCTTTCCTCGCCTTTGGCAACCAATTTGCGGTCACATGTCTCTAATGATAGCAGGATTGTCCAGAGGGAACGAAACGAGAGAACCGACATGAATGAGGCATCGTCCCATCCCCAGGAGCGGCCAGGCTGGCGGCCGGCGAGCTACTATCCCGATCCGGCGATAAAGGCACTCGATCCCCGCTTCGAAAAATACTGGCTAAAACTCTCGGCGGTGGAGCGGCTGACGACCGGCCTGCGCTGGGCAGAGGGTCCGGTGTGGTTCGGCGACGGGCGATATCTCCTGTGCAGCGACATTCCGAACCAGCGCATCATCAAATGGGAGGAGGAGACCGGCGCCGTCAGCGTGTTCCGCAAGCCTTCTGATTTCGCCAACGGCAACACCCGGGATCGCCAGGGCCGGCTCGTCACCTGCGAGCATGGCGGGCGCCGCGTGACCCGTACCGAATATGACGGCAGCATCACCGTGCTGATGGACTCGTTCGGCGGCAAGAAGCTCAACTCGCCAAACGACGTCGTGGTGAAATCCGATGGCGCGGTCTGGTTCACCGATCCCACTTTCGGCCTGCTCGGCAATTACGAGGGCTACAAGGCCGAGCCCGAGATCGAGCCGAACGTCTACAGGTTCGATCCCGCGACCGGCAAGGCGACCATCGTTGCCGAAGGCGTGCTCGGCCCCAACGGGCTGTGCTTCTCGCCGGACGAGAAAATCCTCTACGTCGTGGAATCGCGCGGCGTGCCGAACCGCAAGATCCTCGCCTATGACGTCTCGCCCGATGGCACCACGATCTCGAACAAGCGCGTCCACATCGACGCAGGTCCGGGCACGCCGGACGGCATGCGCTGCGACATCGACGGCAATCTCTGGTGCGGCTGGGGCATGGGCGATCCCGAGCTCGACGGGGTCGTGGTGTTCGCGCCCGACGGCGTCATGATCGGCCGCATCGCACTGCCCGAGCGCTGCGCCAACCTCTGCTTCGGCGGCGTCAAGCGCAACCGCCTGTTCATGGCCGCAAGCCAGTCGATCTACGCGTTGTATGTGAATACGCAAGGCGCGCTCGGGGGGTAGTTTCCCCGCCGTCTTTCTGAGCCCGTAGCCCGGATGGAGCGAAGCGCAATCCGGGACAGTCCCCGCATTCCGCTTCGCTCCATGCGGGCTACGAAAAAACAAAGACGCCGGAGCGGTTGCCCGCTCCGGCGCTTTGTTGGTTCAGGCGCTAACGCTTACGCCGCGTTGAAGCCGGCAACCGCCTTCACTTCGAGGAAGTCCTCGAGGCCGTACTTGCCCCACTCGCGGCCGTTGCCGGACTGCTTGTAGCCGCCGAACGGCGCGGAGCGGTCGTTGGGCACGCCCTGCAGGTTGACGTTGCCGGCGCGGATCTGGCGGCCGACACGCTTGGCGTCCTCGACGGACGCACCCGTGACGTAGCCGGCAAGCCCATAGGGCGTGTCGTTGGCGATGTGCACCGCTTCGGCTTCGTCCTTGGCGCCGATGATGGTCAGCACCGGTCCGAAGATCTCTTCACGCGCAATCGTCATGTCGGGGGTGACGTCGGCGAAGATGGTCGGACGGACATAGAAGCCCTTGTTGACGCCTTCGGGCAGGCCCGGACCGCCGGCAACCAGCGTTGCGCCCTCGTCGATGCCCTTCTTGATCAGACCCTGGATCTTGTCCCACTGGCCGCGGTTGACCACGGGACCGATGGTGGTGCCTTCGGCGCGCGGATCGCCCGCCTTGGTCTTGTCGGCGACGGCCTTCGCGATTGCGGCAACTTCCTTCATCTTCGCGGCAGGCACGATCATGCGCGAGGGCGCGTTGCAGGACTGGCCGGAGTTGTTGAACATGTGCATCACGCCGCCGGTCACCGCCTTCGTGAGATCGGCGCCTTCGAGAATGACGTTCGGCGATTTGCCGCCGAGCTCCTGGCTGACGCGCTTCACGGTCGGTGCCGCACGCTTGGCGACGTCGATGCCGGCGCGGGTCGAGCCGGTGAAGGAGATCATGTCGATATCGGGGTGCTCGCTCATGGCGGCGCCGACCTCGGGGCCGAGACCGTTGACGAGGTTGAACACGCCCTTCGGCACGCCGGCTTCATGGAGGATTTCCGCGAAGATCAGCGCCGAGGTCGGGGTGAACTCCGACGGCTTCAGGATCATGGTGCAGCCGGCGGCGAGCGCAGGCGCGACCTTGCAGGCGATCTGGTTGAGCGGCCAGTTCCAGGGCGTGATCATGCCGACCACGCCGACCGGCTCGCGCAGCACCATGGCGGTGCCGACCGGTTCCTCGAAATGATAGTTCTTGAGCACGTCGAGCGTGGTCATGAGGTGACCAAGACCGGCGCCGGCCTGCAGCTTTTCGGCCATCGGCAGCGGCGCGCCCATTTCGTCGGAGACGGCGGCACCGATCTCCTTGAGGCGACCCTTGTAGATCTCGATGACTTTGGTGAGCAGCGCGACGCGCTCGTCACGGCTGGTCTGGGAGAATGTCACGAACGCGCGCTTGGCGGCGGCGACAGCTTTATCAACGTCGGCCTTGGAGCCCAGCGCAACCTCGTACATCGCCTCTTCCGTCGCCGGATTGACCACGGCGGTGGACTTCTTGACGGCGGGATCTACCCAGGCGCCGTCGATGTAGAACTGCATGCGATTGACCATTGTGAACCTCTTCTTGGGGGTTTGGGGGGCGTTTCGGCAGGCATCCTTGCACGAAAGCGCCGGCAATTGAACCCGCCATATGCGGGGCCAGCATTGCGGCGGACCGAGGTTATATGAGCCGATGGCGGGAGCGAGGCAAGGTGGCCATGGACGTCGTCCTGGCGAAAGCCAGGACCCATTACCACCGTCACCGGTTGGTTTGCTCAGGCATCTACCGCCCTGCGCCGACAATCACCGCCGCGGCGTATGGGTCCTGGCCTTCGCCAGGACGACGACGGAGACTTACACCGCCATTTTCCGATGCAACACCGGCGCGCCGGTGGTGAGGCTTTCGGCCGCATCGATGATGGCGTTGGCGTCGATGCCGTGGTGGCGGTACAGGTCGGCGATGGTGCCGGTCTGACCGAACTGCTCGACGCCGAGCGCCTCGACGCGATGGCCGCGGACGCTGCCGAGCCAGCCGAGAGCCGCCGGATGACCGTCGATCACGGTCACGATGCCGCAGTCGCGCGGCAGCGGCGCGAGCAGTTTTTCGATGTGGCTGAGATGCTGCACGCCCCTCCGATCACGGCGCAATTTCCGTGCGGCGGTCCACCCCGCATGCAGACGATCCGCGGACGTGATCGCGAGCAGACCGATGTCGCGCCGGCTCTCGCCGATGAAGCCGGTCGCTTCGATCGCTTCCGGCGCAACTGCGCCGGTATAGGCGATAATGAGTTCGGCATTGGGGCCCGGCTTGCGCAGCCAATAGGCGCCGTCGGTGATGCCCTGTGCAAGCTCGGGCGTCATGATCCGCTGCGCCTGCTCGATGCTCCGCGTCGAGAGCCGCAAATAGACCGAGCCGCCCTCGCCCGGATCGCGCTGCATGTGATTGAAGCCCCACCCCATGATCACGGCGAGTTCGTCGACGAAGGCCGGCTCGAACGAGGCGAGGCCGTCCTGCGCCATGCCGATCAAAGGGGTCGCGATCGACTGATGCGCGCCGCCTTCGGGCGCGAGCGTGATACCTGATGGGGTCGCCGCCACCATGAAGCGGGCATCCTGGTAACAGGCATAATTCAGCGCATCGAGACCGCGCTCGATGAAGGGATCGTAGAGCGTGCCGACCGGCAGCAGCCGCTCGCCGTTGATCTGGTGCGACAGGCCGAGGGCCGAGAGCATGATGAACAGGTTCATCTCGGCGATGCCGAGTTCGAGATGCTGACCCTTGGGCGAGAAATCCCAGTTGAAGGTGGATGGAATTTTCTCGCTGCGGAATAAGTCCGCCTTCTCGCCGCGCGCAAACAGGCCGCGCCGGTTCACCCACGGACCGAGATTGGTCGAGACGGTGACGTCAGGCGATGTTGTGACGATGCGCTGTGCGAGCTCGCTGTCGCCGCGCGCGATCTCGTTCAGCACCAGCCCAAAGCCCTGCTGGGTCGACATCTGCGGCGCCGGCTTGAAGGCGAGCTGCGACGGCACCTCGATCACAGGCGCGGTGAGCCGGCGGCCGTCCTGGTTGAACGGCACGCCCGCGAGGAAGGCATCGAGCTCGGCGGCACTTTGGGCGAGACCCTCGTATCTGTCCCATTCGTGTCCGGGCCGGATGTTCTGGCTGTCGCGATATTTCTCCATCTGCGCGATCGTCATCAGACCGGCGTGATTGTCCTTGTGGCCCTGGAACGGCAGGCCGACGCCCTTGATGGTGTAGGCGATGAAGCAGACCGGGCGATCGTGATCGATGGATTCGAAGGCGTCCAGCATGCTCGCCATGTCGTGGCCGCCGAGGTTCGACATCAGCGCCAGTAGCTCGTCGTCGCTGCGCCTGTCGATCAGTTTGGTGATGGGGCCCTGATCGCCGATCTCGTCGTGGAGGTGTTTGCGGAATGCCGCGCCGCCCTGGAAACACAAGGCGGCGTAGAGCGCGTTCGGGCAATTGTCGATCCAGCGCTTCAGCGCCTCGCCGCCAGCTTCCGCAAAGGCCTCGCGCATCAGGCGGCCATATTTCACGATCACCACGTCCCAGCCGAAATTGCGGAATACGGTCTCGAACTTTTCCCAGAGACCTTCGCGGACGACGGCATCGAGCGACTGCCTGTTGTAGTCGACCACCCACCAGGTGTTGCGCAGGCCGTGCTTCCAGCCTTCCGCCAGCGCCTCGAAAATGTTGCCCTCGTCCATCTCGGCGTCGCCGACCAGGGCAATCATCCGCCCCTCGCGGCGATCCTTCATCCAGCCATGCGCCTTGACGTAGTCCTGCACCAGCGAGGCGAACAGCGTCTGCGCAACGCCGAGGCCGACCGAGCCGGTGGAGAAATCGACGTCGTCGACGTCCTTGGTGCGCGAAGGATAGGACTGCGCGCCCTTGAAGCCACGAAAATTCTCCAGCTTCTCGCGGCTCTGCCGGCCGAACAGATATTGGATGGCGTGGAACACCGGGCTCGCATGCGGCTTCACCGCGACGCGATCTTCGGGTTTCAGCACGTGGAAATACAGCGCCGACATGATGGTGGCGAGCGAGGCCGACGAGGCCTGATGTCCGCCGACCTTCAGGCCGTCCGTGTTCGCGCGAACGTGGTTGGCGTGATGGATGGTCCATGACGACAGCCACAGCGCCTTGCGGGCGAGCGCGGTCAATCTGTCGAGGCGGGCGGTATCAACGGGCATGGCAATGCTCCCGGAAACAGGTGCCCGATGATACCCCTGCGGGGAGCGCCGAACTTCTCAATTTTTGGCGCAATACCAACTAATGTTGGGATAGATTACCAAGTAATCGCCAAAAACGACAGGTTGATCCCAATGCCAGACCTCGACGCCATCGACCGCAAAGTCCTCGCTCTGCTCCAGAACGACAGCCGGCTGACCATGCAGGAGCTGGCCGACAAGGTCGGGCTGTCAGTGTCGCCCTGCCATCGCCGCGTCAAGCTGCTGGAGGAGCGCGGCGTGATCTCGCGCTACATCGCGACCGTCGACCAGAAGGCGCTGGGGCTGCATGTCAGCGTCTTCATCTCGATCAAGCTGGCGCGGCAGAAGGAGGAGGACCTCAACCGCTTCGCGCGCGCGATCTCGAAATGGGACGAGGTGCTGGAATGCTATCTGATGACCGGCAACCGCGACTATCTCTTGCGCGTCGTCGCAGCCGACCTCGCCTCCTACGAGACTTTCCTGAAGACCAAGCTGACCCGGCTCGATGGCATCGCATCGATCGAGTCCAGCTTTGCGCTCAGCCAGGTGAAATATTCGATCGCGCTGCCGGTGTGACGGCCCCGCCGGGCTATTTCGGAACCGGTGTCACATGGACGCAATAAACCCCGCCGATGGTCGCGGGCGACAGGTACCCTGCCGAAAGAAGGACCCATGACCGCATCCGACCGCACCCCTGAAATGGCCAAACGCGAGCGCATCATCCGGGAAATGACCGACGATCTCGACGAAGAGCTGGAACTCGAGCTCGACGACTCCAGATTCGACGAACTGCTGGACGAGACCGACGCGCTCCGACCGACGGTGGATCGCAGGCTCTATTTCCGTGAGCTGCTCCGCCTTCAGGGCGAGCTGGTCAAGCTCCAGGACTGGGTGCAGAGCGAGAAGAAGAAGGTCGTGGTGCTGTTCGAGGGCCGCGACTCCGCCGGCAAGGGCGGCGTGATCAAGCGCATCACCCAGCGCCTCAATCCCCGCATCTGCCGTGTCGCCGCGCTTCCGGCACCGAGCGAGCGCGAGCGCACGCAATGGTATTTCCAACGCTATGTCTCGCACCTGCCGGCCGGCGGCGAAATGGTGCTGTTCGATCGCAGCTGGTACAACCGCGCCGGCGTCGAGCGCGTGATGGGATTCTGCACGGACGAGCAATACCAGGAGTTCTTCCAGTCGGTGCCGGAATTCGAGCGGATGCTGATCCGCTCCGGCACCATCCTGATCAAATACTGGTTCTCTATCACCGACGACGAACAGCAGTTCCGCTTCACCATGCGCATCAAGGATCCGCTCAAGCAGTGGAAGCTGAGCCCGATGGACGTCGAGGCGCGCAGCCGCTGGGAGGCGTACACCAAGGCCAAGGAGACGATGCTGGAGTACACGCATCTGCCGGATTCGCCGTGGTGGATCGTCGATGCCGTGGACAAGAAGCGCGCCCGGCTCAACTGCATCTCGCATTTGCTCAGCCAGATCCCCTACCAGGAGGTCTCGCGCGCGCCTGTGGTGCTGCCGCCGCGCGTCCGCAACCCCGACTATCACCGCGGACCGATTCCGGCGGAGATGCACGTGCCTTCGAAGTATTGACGAAGGTGAACGAGCGCGGCCTGCGTGGTTCGAGACGCCCGCTTCGCGGGCTCCTCACCACGAGGGTCTAGCATTTCGCCGCATGTCAGGACCTCATCCTGAGGGCCCGCCGCAGGCGGACGTCTCGAAGGATGGCCGCAGAGAGATGTTCAACCAGCCTTCACCGCCATGGCTGCACGATGATCTTGGTGTGCGCTTCGGGATTGGCGAGATCGACGAAAGCCTTTGCGACGCCGTCGATGCCGACTTCCGCCGTCACCATCGCCGCCGCATCCACCTGCCCTTCCGAGATCAAGCGCAGCGAGGCTGCGAACTCGTCCGGCGTGTAGCCCAGCACGTACTGGACGTTGAGCTCCTTCATGATGCCTAGCATGGGCTCGCTTGTGTCGGTCTCCATGCAGACGCCGACCACGACGATCCTGGCATCGCGTGGTGCGCCCTCGAACACCTGCTGCAACAGCCCGGGCACGCCGACGCATTCGAAGATGATCGCGGGCTTCAGCGCGGGCAGCATCGCCTGGAACGGCGGCCGCGCCGCCTTCTCCGCATCCGACATCTGCGCATGCTCGGCCCAGGTCGCATGGGGCTGCGACACCCTGGGATCCACGACGATATCGGCGCCGAGTTTTGCCGCAAGCGCGCGCCGCGCCGGCGAATAGTCGGCCGCGACAATCGGATGCAGGCCCTTGAGCTTCAGCGCCGCAATCACCGCCAGTCCGACCGGGCCGCAGCCGATCACGAGCGGCACTTCGCCGCCTCGGATGTTGGCCTTGGCGACCGCGTGAACGCCGACCGCGAGCGGTTCGGTGAGCGCGGCATGCTCCGGCGCCAGACCGTTGGGCACCTCGAGCAGCAGCGCTTCGCTCAACAGCATCGCCTCGGCATAGCCGCCGACATTGTCATTGGAATAGCCGATGCCCTCGATGCCCTGCGACGTCACGAGGGCCGGCAGCGAACAGACGCGCGTGCCCGGCTTGAGCTTGCGCACGGTCCCCGGGCCGTAATCGACGATCTCGCAGCAGAACTCGTGGCCGAACACGACGTCGCGGGCGAGGTCCATCGGCTTGCGTCCGGTCTTCCGCGCCATCTCCACCATGCGGTGGGCGTGCTGGCGCGCGTGCAGGTCGGAGCCGCAGATGCCGCAGGCGAGCGTCTTGACCAGCACCTGGCCGGAGCCCGGCTTTGGCTCCGCCATCCGGTCGACGACAATCTCGCCGTTCCTGAAAATCGCAGCGCGCATCCGGCTCCTCCCGTCTTATTGGAGCCGTTGATAGCACGAAGCGGACGCGCGATCTTGCGTCAGGGGTTCGGGGACCGCTCTTCCAGGATCAGGAGCTGGGCGCGGCGGATGCGCTCGCGATGGGCGATGTAGAGCCCGCTGGCGACGATGAAGGCCGCGCCGGTGACGGTCCAGACATCAGGCACTTCGCCGAACAGGAAGAAGCCGAGAATGCTCACCCACAGCAGCTGGGTGTAGGAAAACGGCGCCAGCACCGAGGCATCGCCGTAGCGATAGGCCAGTACGATGATCCACTGGCCGACGGTGGAGGCGACGCCGATCACGATGCCAAGCCCAATCGCGGTCCAGGTCGGCGTCACCCAGACGAACGGTACCATCAGAGAGAGGATCGCAACGCCCGTCAGCGCCGAATAGGCCATCGTGGTGAGGACAGCTTCACGCCCGCTCATCATGCGCGTCAGGATCAGCGCCGCAGCCCAGCAGAACGCCGAGACGATCGGAAAGAACGCGGCGGCGTGAAACGCGCTGGAGCCCGGGCGCAGGATGATCAGCACGCCGGTCAAGCCGATCGCGGTCGCGATCCAGCGGCGCATGCCGACCTTCTCGCTCAGGAAGACGATCGAGAGCGCGGTGACGAACAGTGGCGAGACGAAGCCGGTCGCGGACGCTTCCGCGATCGGCAGGAAGCTCAGGCCGGTGATGAAGAACAGCGAAGAGCCGAGCAATGCCGCGCCGCGCATCAGCTGCAGGCCGAGGCGCTCGGTGCGCATGGCATGAAGCGGCGAGCCCGGCAGCATCACCGGCGTGAACATCAGCGCAAACGTCACGAAGCGGATCCAGGTGATTTCGATCGACGGCAGGCTCGACGACAGATATTTCGCGGTGACATCGGAGCAGCCGAGAAAGATCGTCGACAGCAGCACCAGCGCGATGCCCTTGAAGGGATGATCGACGCGCGCCGGCGCACGGCGCGCCTGCGGCTTCTTTTCCGGCATGGACATGGGAATACTGTCGAGCCTTGCGGCTGCGGCGGGCGGCGGGGTCACGGCTGGAACCTAGGAATGCGAATCGGGAATGAGCGTAAAAAACGATAATTGCGCCGCTTTCACAACTTCCGAAAACAGGATGCCGATATGCGCTCACGTCCGCGCGCGTCAAGACTCCATTAATAACAGGCGTTTGTGCACTACAGCATGGGCAGGCCGCGCGGCTTCGGACCGCGCGGAAACGCCGCATCGAGCGCCGCAATCTCATCTTTCGTCAGCACGAGATCGCCGGCCGCGGCGTTTTCGCCGGCATGTTCCGCGGACGACGCCTTCGGGATGGCGAACACCGTAGTCGCACGGGTGAGAAAGCTCAGTGCGACCTGGCGCGGCGTCGCGCGCCGCGTCTCCGCGATGCGCGCCAGTACTGCGCCGCCCTTGCTGTTGCTCGCAGGGAAATCGTCGTGGCCGAACGGCGAATAGGCGACCACGGCGACACCATGCTGTTCGCACCACGGGATCACCGCGTGCTCAATCGCGCGTTCCTTCAGATGATAGAGCACCTGATTGCAGGCGATGCGGCCTTCGCCGGCAGCGTCGAGCATCTCGTCGAGATCATCGGCATCGAAATTGGAAACGCCCCAGGATTTGATCTTGCCGGCCTTCACCAGTTCCTCGAACGCGGCGACGGTGTCCTCCAGCGGATAGGAGCCGCGCCAATGCAGCAGATAGCAATCGAGCCGATCAGTTTTCAGCCGCTTCAGCGAGCGCTCACAGGCGGTGATGGTTCCGCGGCGCGAGGCGTTGCTCGGAAGCACCTTGGACACCAGGAACACCTCATCGCGTCGTCCCGCGATCGCATCGGCAATGACGAGCTCGGCATCGCCATACATCTCGGCGGTGTCGATGTGGGTCATGCCGAGGTCGAGGCCGCGCTGCAGCGCCGCGACCGCGCGCTTGCGATCGCCATGGTCGAGATACCAGGTGCCCTGCCCGATGACGGAGACGCTGCCGCCGGTTTGGCCGAAGGGTTTTGTGTTCATATTTGCTCCGATACCGCTCGTTCGCTCAGGCAACCGCCATCGAGCTCAAGAGTTCAATACGCCGATGTCAGCGACCAATACGCTACCGGTTGCGGACTCCGTGATGTAGAGCCGATCTTTGTTCGCACCACCGATGGCAACATTGGTGCAATTCGGCCCTGCACACGACTTGACCCGCGCTATCAATTCGCCATTGGGCGCGAACACGAAGACATGGCCGAGCGAGGCGTGGCCGACGAACAGGCGACCCTTGGCATCCATGGTCATGCCATCGGGGCCGCTGGTACCGAACAGCGAGCAGAAGCGGCCGACCTTCGACACGCTGCCGTCCTTCATGAACGGCAACCGCCACACCGCGTTGTCGCGCGTCATCGCGACGAACAGCACGGTCTCGGTTGGATCGAGCACCAGACCATTCGGACTGATGCCGGTGTTAACAAGGCAATCCAACCGGCCACTTTGCGTCAGGCGAAAGACGCGGCCGCTGGGGTCATGCAGGCCGGTCTGTCCCTGGTCGGTGAAATAGATGTCGCCGTTGGAAGCGAGATGCAAATCGTTGCAGCCGCGGAATGATTCCGAATTGCGCGCGGTCAGAACAGGCTTGATGCGTCCTGCCTCGGCGTCGAACTCCATGATGCCGTGCCTGTAGTCGGCGACCAGGACGCGGCCGTCCGCCGCAACCTTCAGTCCGTTCGGCCAACCCTCATATTCAATCGCCAGCGACCACTCGCCGTCGGGCGCAATGCGGAAGATGCGGCCGAAGGGAATATCGACGATGTAGAGATTGCCGTCCTTGTCGAACGACGGCCCTTCGATGAAGGAATCCGTCGGCACACCCGGCCGGTTGGCATCGGCCCAATCCGTTCGCTCGCCTTTGCGGCGGAATTTGTCGGGCATGGCGGAAAAGAGCCTGGTCTCGATCAGGCGCGGCGGCGTTTCCAGGTACATCATTGTTGTTATCTTTGTTGAACTGGCGGAATGCGCGGCAGCATAGGGCACAACGGGGCGTGCGTCGATTGGGGTGGAGGCATGGCTGCGCGGAGGGATGGCCTGCGCCTGGACGGTCATTAGGCTCCGTCATCCTGAGGTGCGAGGCATATGATGCGGACGCATCGTATGCAGAGCCTCGAAGGATGAACGGCCCCGATGCAGCCGGGCCGCCGTCCTTCGAGGCCTCCGCTTCGCTCCGGCGCCTCAGGATGACGGTGATAGATTGTCGCAAGCGGGCACGAGAGAAGGCAGAGCCGGACCTACCCCGCGGCGCCCGCGACCTTCGCCTGCTTCACTGGAGCCACCTCCGTCGTCGCGATCAGGCGCTTCAGCTCGGGGATGCAGGAGCCGCAATTGGTGCCGGCCTTCAGCTTTGCGCCGATCTCGGCCGCTGTGCGCGCACCTGCGGCGATGGTGTCGCAGATGGTGCCGCGGCCGACGCCGAAGCAGGCACAGACGACAGGGCCGGTCGAGGCCGCGCCCTCGCTCGACTTGCCGGACAACAGCATGCGGCGCTGCTCGTCGGTGACATGGTCGGCCACGAACAGGCTCTTCACCACGTCCCAGTCCCCGGCATCATGCGCGGGGCCGACGAACAGGCAGGTTTCGATGCGGTCGCCGGTAAACGACGCCGCGCGATAAACGCCACCGCCGAAGTCGCGATAGTCGGCGACGTCCTCGCCGGCGACGCTCTCGAGCCAGGCCGGCCAGCGCGACAGATCCGCATTGTCGGCGAAGAGGTAGCCGAAGCCGCCGGTAACAGTGACTCGGGTCCACATCAGGTTCGGCGGCAGCTCCAGCTGCTTGCGCGACAACGCAAAGCCGCGGAAGACGTATTCATAAGGCGCGATCGCAGCCGGTGTCGCCTTGGACTCCGGCTGTCCCGAGAACGGATCGGTGAACGGTGCGACCAGCGCCCCGACGCGACCGTGCGAGGCGTTCATCGCACTCCAGTGGATCGGCGCGAATAGCGTGCCGCGCTGCTGACGGTCGCTGACGACGACCTTGAGGGTGCACAGGCCGTAATCGGTGGTGACGCGGGCATAGCCGTCATGGACGATGTTGTATTTGTTCGCGTCATCGGGATGAATCTCGACGAACGGCTCTGGAAGATGCGCGCCGAGCCGCTGGCTGAGACCCGTACGGGTCATGGTGTGCCACTGGTCCCGAATGCGTCCGGTGTTGAGCCGCAGCGGCCGCGACGGTCCTGTCTCGCCGCGCAGCGCAGGCACTTCCAGCGCGACGAAGCGGCCCTTGCCGTCATTGGTGAAGAAGCCGCCGGCCGCGAAGAAGCGCTCGCCGGGCGCCACGCCTTCGCGCGCGGGCCACTGCACGGGCTTCAACGCATCGAAGGCTTCGTCGGACAGCGATGTCAGCGCGCCGATATCGAAGTCGCGGCTGCCATCGTTCTCGAACGCCGAGAGCGCGGCGTGCTCGCGAAAGATGTCGGCTGCGGATTTGTAATTAAAACTGTCGCCGAAGCCGAGGCGCTTTGCGGTTTCGCTCAGGATCCACCAGTCCGGCCGCGCCTCGCCAGGCGCCGGCAGGAACGAGCGCTGGCGCGAGATGCGTCGCTCGGAATTGGTCACGGTGCCCGACTTCTCCCCCCAGGCGAGCGCGGGCAGCAGCACGTGCGGGCCGGCATCGACCGTGTCGTTGGAGAGCACGTTCTCGGAGACCACGAACAGCTCGAGCTTCTTCAGCGCCTCGCGCACGAAGTCCGCGTCGGGCAGCGACACCGCGGGGTTGGTGCCCATCACCCACAAGGCCTTGACCTCGCCGCGGTTGATGGCTTCGAACAGCTGCACTGCCTTCAACCCTTCATGGGTCGCGATACGCGGCGCCTTCCAGAACCGCCGCACACGATCGATGTCCGGCGGCGTGAAGTTCATGTGTGCGGCGAGCTGGTTGGCGAGGCCGCCGACCTCGCGGCCGCCCATCGCGTTGGGCTGGCCGGTGAGCGAGAACGGCGAGGCGCCGGGCTTGCCGATGCGGCCCGTGGCGAGATGGCAGTTCAGGATCGCATTGACCTTGTCGGTGCCCTGCGCCGACTGGTTGACACCTTGCGAGTACAGCGTGACGACGCGGGGCGTGTCACGGAACATCTTGAAGAAGGTGGCAACGTCCAGCTCGGAAAGACCGGTCGCCAGTGCGGTGGCGGTGACGCTGCCCGCGATGCTGCGTGCGCGCGCCAGCGCGCCGTCAAAGCCCGACGTGTTTTGCCCGATGTAGTCCTGATCCAGGGCACCATTGTCGGCGAGGTGAACGAACAGGCCGGAGAACAGCGCCGTGTCGGTGCCGGGCTTGAGGCCCAGGAACAGATCGACGTCGGTCGCGGTGTCGGTGCGGCGCGGATCGATCACGATCATGCGCGCGCCGCGTTCCTGCCGGTTCTTCAGCATGCGCTGAAACAGCACGGGATGGCACCATGCGGCGTTCGAGCCGACAAAGACGAGCAAATCGGCCCGGTCGAGATCCTCGTAGCAGCCGGGTACGGCGTCGGCGCCGAAGGCGCGACGGTGACCGGCGACCGAGGACGACATGCATAGCCGCGAATTGGTGTCGACGTTCGCCGTGCCGACAAAGCCCTTCATCAGCTTGTTGGCGACGTAATAATCCTCGGTCAGGAGCTGGCCGGAGAGATAGAATGCGACCGCGTCGGCGCCGTCGCGCGCGACGATGTGTTGCATGCGGTGGGCGACGTGATCGAGCGCATCGCTCCAGGCGACGCGTTCGAGCACGCCCTTGCAGCGGATCATCGGATAGAGCAGCCGGCTTTCCAGCCCGACGGTCTCGCCGAGCGCCGAGCCCTTGGAGCACAGCCGGCCGAAATTGGCAGGATGATCGGGATCGCCGGCGATGGCCGCGCCGCCCTTGCCGTCCGGCGTCGCCAGCACGCCGCAGCCGACGCCGCAATACGGACAGGTCGTCTTGGTGGCGCGGAGCGTGGGATCGATCGCCGTCATATCAAGCCGCCTCTATCAAGCCGCTTTGGAGGGACCCGCGAGCGCGCGGCCAAACATCATGTCGGCGCGGATCGCCGCCACCTTTTCGCGGTTGCGGATCAGTTCGAGATACCAGAGCGCATCGACGGTATCGCCAATCAGCAGGGCGCCGGTGAGCCGGCCCTCGGCGATGACGAGCTTCTTGTAGGTGCCGCGCCTGCGGTCTGACAGCACGAGGCTCTCGCTGCCCTCCCCGCCCATGAAGTCGCCGGCGGAGAATACGCTGACCCCCGACACTTTCAGATTGGTCGAGACCACGCTGCCCTGATAGGCCGCGGGACGGCCGGAGAGATGCCGCGCCAGCACGCGCGCCTGCTCGTAGGCAGGTTCGACCAGGCCGTAGCAGGTTCCGCGATGCTCGGCGCACTCGCCGAGCGCGTAGATATCGGGTGACGCCGTCTGCATCTCGTCGTTGACGACGATGCCGCGGTTGACTGCGATGCCGGCGTCTTTTGCGAGCGCAATGTTGGGCCTGATGCCGGCAGCGAAGATCACCGCATCGGCCTCGATGCGGCTGCCGTCGGCAAGCTCGACCGCTTCGACATGGCCCTCGCCATGGATGCGGGCTGTGGATGCATTGAGCAGGATGCGAATGCCCTTGCGCTCGACCAGCGTCTTGAGCAGGTCGGCGGCGGGGGCATCGAGCTGGCGCTCCATCAGCCGGTCCATCAGGTGCAGCAGCGTCACGGGCGCTCCGGCCTTGGCGAGGCCATAAGCCGCTTCAAGACCGAGCAGACCGCCGCCGACCACGACCACGCGTTTCTTAGCTGCGGCAAGGGTCAGCAGCAGATCGACGTCGCGGGTGTCGCGAAAGGTGTGCACGCCGGCGAGATCGGCGCCCGGCACGTTGAGCCGCAGCGGCGTCGAGCCGACAGCGAGCACGAGCTTGGAATATTCCATGCTCTCTTCGCCTTCGATCTTGAGCTCGCGTCGGCCGGTGTCGATCTCGGTGACGCGATAGCCGTAGCGCACCGTGACGCCGCGATGGCGCCACCAGTCGGCGGGCCGGAGCTCGATCTCGTGCGAGCCGGTCTCGCCGGCCAGCACCGAGGAGAGCAGAACGCGGTTGTAAGCGAGCCGCGGCTCTTCGCCGATCACAGCGACCGCGTAGCGGCCGAGCGAGGTCTTGGCGAGCTCGTCGACCAGACGCGCGGCCGCCATACCGTTACCGACGATGACCAGCGGTTCACTCACAACGCATCTCCTATTCAGCGGCCTGCGGCTGTGCGCCGTAGGCCTCCGAAATCATGTAGCCGGACAACACGCCGTAGGCGTCGGTCCAGGCGGTGGCGAGTTCGGGCGTCCAGGCCTCGCCGAGCCCCTTCTCCAGGGTCCACAGCAAGGTCGCGCCGACCACGGGGTAGTGCTCGGCCTTGGCGCCGTAGCCGACGTGACGCTTCGCAAGCGCCGAGGCCGCCGGAAGAATCGAGTCCAGGTTCGACAGACCGCCGACGACGGCAGCGAGCATGCCCATCAGCTTCTTGCGCTGCTCGGTCATGTCCTCGGGGAACATCGCGCGCACGGACGGCGCGACCTCGAACAGGCGATCGTAGAACAGCACCGCGGCCTGCGCGGAAATCGGCGCGACCTTGGCAAAGCTCTGCTGGACGAGGGTGATCTGTTCTGGCGTCATGATGTTCTCCTGCCTGTTGGGTTTGCCTTGGTGCGCGCCATTGCGAACCAGGTTCATCTTCAAACTGTCGGGCAATGCTTCTCCCCGCGTACGGGGAGAAGCGAGATTCGTACCAAGTGTTAAACTCGCGCGCCGGCGAGGCCTGACGCGCCTTCACCCTGCGGGCTGCGACGCAGATAGAACCACCAGGTCAGCGCGAGACAGGAGGCGTAGAAGCCGAGATAGATCGCGAGCGCGAGCTGCGGTCCGCCGGTCAGCGCGATCGACTTGCCGAACCCGGTCGGGATCAGATAGCCGCCGACGGCGCCGACCGCTCCGATGAAGCCGACCGCAGCACCGCTCTCGATGCTCGCCGTCTTCAAGGCGACCGCGCGCTCCGCAGCGCCCTTGCCGCGCACCCTGAACAAATTCTGCTCGCGGAAGATCGAGGGGATCATGCGGTAGGTCGAGCCGTTGCCGATTCCCGTCGTCACGAACAGGACCAGGAACATCGAGAGGAAGCCGATGAAATCCTTGTGCCCGACGAAGTAGAGCACGCCGATCGTGGCGCCTGCCATCACGATGAAATTCCAGAACGTGATCACCGAGCCGCCGATCCTGTCGGCAAGCCAGCCGCCGAGCGGCCGCGACAACGAGCCGACCAGCGGTCCCAGGAACGCGATCCCGATCGTGACTTGCGGGAACTGGGTCTTGATCAGCAGCGGAAATGCAGCCGAGTAGCCGATGAAGGAGCCGAACGTGCCGATATAGAGATACGCCATGATCCAGGTGTGCTTGCGCTTGACCACGGCGAGCTGGTTCTTGATCGACGACTTGGCCGTGGTCAGGTTGTTCATGAAGAACACTGCGCCGAACACCGCGATCGCGATCGGCAGCACCCACATCAGGCCGGCGTTTTGCAGGAAAACACCGTCGACAGGCGTTGCCTGGAACAGGTTGATGACGGCGAGCGCCATCAGGATCGGGGTCAGGAGTTGCACGCTGGAGACGCCGATATTGCCGCCGGCCGCATTCAGTCCGAGCGCCCAGCCCTTCATCCGGTCCGGGAAGAAGAACGAGATGTTGGTCATGCTGGACGCAAAATTGCCGCCGCCTAGGCCGGCGGTCGAGGCAATCAGCAGCATCAGCCAGAACGGCGTGTCGGGCTGGCCGACGAAATATGCCAGCGAGAGCGTCGGAATGAACAGGATCGCCGCACTGAAGATGGTCCAATTGCGACCGCCGAAGGTCGTCACCGCGAAGGTGTAGGGAAAGCGCATCAACGCGCCGATCAGCCCGGGCACCGCGACGAGCTGGAACAGCTGGTCGGTGGTGTAGTGGAAGCCCGCCTGCGGCAGCTTGGTGGTGACGATGCTCCAGATCAGCCAGACCGAGAAGCCGATATGTTCGGCCACGATCGACCAGATCAGGTTGCGTCCCGCGATAGTTTTGCCAGTCGCATTCCAGAACGCCTCATCTTCGGGACGCCAGTCCGAAATCCAAGTCTGATTACCAGTCGGACTCTTGCTCATTGCAAATCCCTTCCAGGCTCACCGCTGCGTCGTTGCAGGCTCAGCCTCCGGCCACGGAGGCGCGCTCCGAGGCTTCACCCCCGGTGGCGAGTTATGATGCTGATTGATGATGTTGAGGGACGTCGTCGTTGGCGTCGCGATTGGTGTTTCAATTTCCGTGCCAACTGCCCGCATTCCGGAAACGCAAGAGATTCAGGAGCTTGTTCGTAGTGCTCCGGACTTTCGCAGGACTATTTCGCACGCAAATTTTGCGATTCGCTCAATCCCTGTGCGGCGCACAAGGATTGAGCTTGATGCAACCGATTTGAACGTGCATGCGCGCCTGCTCACGCCGCTTCCGGATTGACCGCTGGTTTCGGCGGCGCCTTTGACACGGCTCCATGCTCGTAAGCTTCGAGAAAATCGAGCAACTCGCGGCGATATCGGTAGTAATTGGGGTGCTCGAGCAGAGCCTTTCGCGTGCGCGGCCGAGGGATGTCGACCTCCATGATGTGACCGATCCGGGCGTATGGTCCGTTGGTCATCATCACCACGCGGTCGGCAAGCAGGATCGCCTCGTCGACATCATGGGTCACGCACATCGCCGTCACTTGCGTGCGCTTCCAGACCTCCATCAGTACCTCCTGGAGGTCCCAGCGGGTGAGGCTGTCCAGCATGCCGAACGGCTCGTCCAGCAACAGCAATTTTGGCGACAGCGCGAAGGCACGCGCGATGCCGACTCGTTGGCGCATGCCGTTCGACATTGCCGCAGCCGACTTGTCGAAAGAATCCGCAAGCCCGACCCGCTCGAGGTAATAGTCGACGATCTCGTCGCGCTGCCGCCGCGTGGCGTGCGGATAGACACGGTCGACTCCGAGCGCAACGTTCTCGCGCGCCGTCAGCCAGGGAAACAATGAAGGCGCCTGGAACACGACCGCTCGGTCTGGACCGGCCGTCGTTACCTCGCGGCCGTCGAGAATGATGCCCCCGAGAGAGACCTCGTTGAGACCTGCGGTCATCGACAGCACCGTCGACTTGCCGCAGCCGGAATGACCGATCACCGAGATGAACTCGCCCTTGCGAACCTTGAGATCGAAGTTCTCCACGATGGTCAGCGGCCCCGTCGGCGTCGGATAGACCTTCGAGAGCCGGGAGAATTCGAGATAGCGGTCGGTGTTGATGGTCACCGTAGCAGCCGCCTTCTGATAGGCCGTCGGCGGCTTGTCCATCTGTGTGATGGATACGACGTTGGGCAGCGTACGAACCGTCGCATCGGCATCGGCCGAGCGCTCTTTCGCGACGTCAAGGAGATAGCCGGTGACGGCCTGCCGCAGCCGCTTGAAATGCGGATCCTCGTTGATCGAGGACCGGTCGCGCGGGCGCGGGATGTCGACTTTGAACTGCTGCCCGAGCGTCGCGTTCGGGCCCGGCAACAACGGAATGATGCGATCGGCGAGCAGGATCGCTTCGTCGACGTCATTGGTAACCAGCACCACGGTGCGCTTGTCGCGCGACCAGATGTCGACGATCTCGTCCTGGAGCTTGGCGCGGGTCAACGCGTCGAGTGCCGATAGCGGCTCGTCGAGCAGCAATATCTCAGGGCTGGTTGCAAGCGCACGGGCAACGGCGACGCGCTGACGCATGCCGCCGGACAGTTCGGCCGGCAGGCGGGTCGCCGCGTGCGTAAGCCCGACCATGTCTATGTAGCGGTCGACGCGGCCGGCGCGCTGAGCCTTGCTTTCGCGGGCAAACACCTGATCGACAGCGAGAGCGATGTTGCCGCGTACCGTCAACCACGGCATCAGCGAGTACGACTGAAAGACGATGCCGCGGTCCGGGCCGGGCCCCGCGACCGGTTTGCCCTTGAGCGTGATCTCGCCGGCATCCGGCTGCACCAGCCCAGCGATCGCCGAGATCAGTGTCGTCTTGCCGCTGCCCGAGAAGCCCACGATGGCGATGAACTCGCCCTCGGCGACCTCAAGATTGACATTCGACAGCACGTCGGTGCGCTTGGCGCCGGCACCGTAGCCCTTGCGGAGCCCCTTCAGCGACAGGAACGACATCAGGGCCTCAGCGCTGGCTGGAAAAGGTGAAAGCGGACTGGAGCGCGTACATCACGCGATCAAGCAGGAAGCCGATGATCCCGATCGTCAGCACAGCCAGGATGATCCGGGCCAGCGACTGCGACGAGCCGTTCTGAAACTCGTCCCAGACGAATTTCCCAAGGCCCGGATTCTGCGCGAGCATTTCCGCCGCGATCAGCACCATCCAGCCCACGCCGAGAGAGAGTCTCAATCCGGTGAAGATCAGCGGCAGCGAACTTGGCAGGACCAGCTTGGTGACGGTGCGCCATGTCGGCAGCTGCAGGACGCGGCCGACGTTGAGCAGGTCCTTGTCGATCGAAGCCACTCCAAGCGCGGTGTTTATCAATGTCGGCCACAATGAACACAGCGTTACCGTGATGGCGGAGATGACCAGCGACTTCGGTAGCAACTCCGACGGGTTCACATAAAGCGCCGAGACCACCATGGTCACGATCGGGAGCCACGCAAGCGGCGATACCGGCTTGAATATCTGGATCAGCGGGTTGAGAGCACTGTTCATGGTCCGCGAGAGGCCGCACAGGATACCGAGCGGCACGGCAACAAGCGTCGCCACGGCAAAGCCGAGCGCCACCGTCATGAGACTGGTTAGTATTTGGTCGAAGTAAGTTGGCTTGCCGGCATAGCCACGATGCCGGACATCCTCGGGATGACCGTCAGCCACCACTTTGGCGTTACGTTGATCCTGGCGTTCGTAGAAGGCCGCCCGCTTGGCGCGCTCCGCCAGATGGTCGGCGTACAGGTTTCCGGCCTGCGTCCAGACCTCGGCCGGCCCCGGGATGGCGCCGAGCGACGTCTTGACCCGCGGCGCGGCCCAGGCCCATGCCAGAAGGAAGACACCGATGCCAATCAGCGGCACCAGCAATCCCTGGCGTAGCTCCTTCAACTGCGGCTTGACGCTGTCGCCGGCCGCAATGCGGGCCAGCGGCACGAGCCATCCCAATCCGAGAATGTTGAGATAAATCGCTGCTGCATTGATGCGCGCAAACACCCGCTCCCGGCGGGCACGCTTGCGCTCCTCTGCGCTGAGGTCGATGTAGTCGGTAGCCGCTGCCATAGTCTTGTCCCTCGGCGTTCATCGCCCGACTTCGAGTGAGGAGACCGGGCCGTCCTGACGGCGGCCCGGCTCATGCGCGTCAGCCGTCGATGACCTTGGCACCGTCGATCTTCTGCTTGCCCTTTAGACCGATCTTCAGGCTATCGATGTAGGCGTTGGGCTTGCGACCGTCGTAAGTGACGCCATCGATGAATTCCGAGGTCGGCGCACGATAACCCTCGCTCTCCCAGGGGAAGTCGTCCTTGTTCGCTTTGCCGTCGGCGATCAGAAGCTTGGCCGCGGAAAGGTAGATATCCGGACGATACACGCTCTTGGCCGTCGCCTCGTACCAGGCGTCGTCCCTGGCCTCCGCGATCTGCCCCCAGCGGCGCATCTGCGTCAAATACCAGACCGCGTCGGAATAGTAGGGATAGGTCGCGAAATAGCGGAAGAACACATTGAAGTCCGGAATGGAGCGCTTGTCGCCTTTCTCGTATTCGAATGTGCCGGTCATCGAATTGGCGATGACCGCCTTGTCGGCGCCGACATATTCGGGCTTCGACAACAGCTCGACGGCCTTGGCGCGATTGGCGTTGGCATTCTCGTCCAGCCACATCGCGGCGCGGATCAGCGCCTTGGTCAGGGCCAGCACGGTGTTTGGATTCTTGTCGGCAAAGGCCGCGGTGATGCCGAACACCTTCTCCGGATTGTTCTTCCAGATCTCGTAATCGGTGATCACGGGCACGCCGATGCCCTTGAACACCGCGGCCTGGTTCCAGGGCTCGCCGACGCAGTAGCCGTTGATGGTGCCGGCTTCGAGCGTCGCTGGCATCTGTGGCGGCGGCGTCACCGACAGCAGCGCTTCGGCGCCGACCGTTCCGGTCACGTCGCCGGACGAATAATAGCCGGGGTTGATGCCGCCCGAAGCGAGCCAGTAGCGCAGCTCGTAATTATGGGTCGACACCGGGAAGACCATGCCCATTTTGAAAGACTTGCCGTCGGCCTTCAGCTTCTCGATCGCCGGACGCAACGTATCGGCCTTGATCGGATGCACGAGCTTGCCGCTCGCATCCTTCGGGATGTTCGGCTTCATCATCGCGAAGATCTCGTTCGAGACCGTGATGGCGTTTCCATTGAGGTCCATCGAGAACGGCGTGATGATGTGCGCCTTCGTGCCAAAGCCGATCGTGGCCGCCAATGGCTGGCCCGCCAGCATGTGCGCGCCGTCCAGCTCGCCACTGATGACGCGGTCCAGCAGAACTTTCCAGTTGGCCTGCGCCTCCAGCGTGACGAACAGACCTTCGTCCTCGAAGTACCCGTTCTCCTTGGCCACCGCGAGCGGCGCCATGTCGGTGAGCTTGATGAAGCCGAGCTTCAGTTCTTCCTTCTCGGGTTTGAGCGCGGCGGCGCGGACGCGGCCGGGAGCGACCGCAAACGCCGCGGCGACGGTGCCTGCGGCGAGGAACGTGCGGCGGTCGAGGAGCATGAGCGCGTTCGCGCTGGCTCCGCCAAGATGGTGGCCGTGACGACCGCTGCGCGAGGACTGATCAATTGGCTTCGTCATTGAATGTGATGATCCTTTGTGACCGGAGCGACCATCCGCACATGCCGACCGCACGACGCGCACGGCGGCGCGTCTCCGGGGAAGCCCCGGATGGCAGAAGTCACAATTCGGATGGAGATCTTCGAGGGACGGCATCGATGGCGTCGCGCATTCTCAAACAAGAAGCGTGCCAAAGCGAAGAAATCGACAATGCCAAGCAAAAACAGAGCGTTGCGCCGAAGCGACTCTCTGTTGGCAAATCTCCGCGCGCCGTCAAATTTGGCGAACAGCCCAGTTCTTGTGCGTCGCACAAAAATTGGGCAGGCCTGACTTCGTGCCTCTCGGAACCTTGGTCCATCGATAGTCCGCTCGACATATGGAAGGCGCAAAACACACTGTAACCGCGCCAGCACTCGGTCGCGATGCATGGCCCGTCATCTGGCACGTGGATTGCTTGCACAGTAACCACTCAGTCAACGACGACTGCGGTCCGCCGACATGTTGAGGCCTCCAAAGGCTGAAACTCGGGGAGAGCAATATTGCTTCGCTGGGCCCATCGGGCACAGTCGTCGTCACGCGATCCCAAGCGAGATTCCGAATTCCTTTGGTCCGCAGATTGCCGGTTCACCGGCTCGTGCGGAGGCAGCATCTCGACAACGGTACCGTCCGAAACCGCCACGCTATTCTCACACGAGCAAAAGGAACCATTGATGTCGTATCTCGCGCCTTCGGAATTCGTCACCAAGATGGTGGATGCGGGCGAATCCAAGATCTTCATGTCCACCCGCGATACCATCATCCGCGCCTACATGGCCGGCGCTATCCTCGCGCTGGCGGCATGGTTCGCCGTCACCATCAACGTGAACACCGGCCAGCCTCTCATCGGCGCGTTGCTGTTCCCGGTCGGATTCTCGATGCTCTATTTGTTGGGCTTCGACCTTTTGACCGGCGTGTTCGTGCTGGCGCCACTGGCGCTGATCGACAAGCGCCCCGGCGTAACCTTCGGCGGCGTGCTGCGGAACTGGAGCCTCGTCTTCGTCGGCAATTTCGCAGGCGCCCTTACGGTGGCCTTCATGATGGCCTTCGTCACGACTTTCGGCTTCACGCAGGATCCGGACAAGGTCGGCACGGCGATCGGCAATATCGGCGAAGGCCGCACGCTCGGCTATGCCGCGCACGGCGCGGCCGGCATGGCGACGCTGTTCATCCGCGGAATGCTCTGCAACTGGATGGTCTCGACCGGCGTCGTCGGCGCCATGATCTCCACCTCGGTCCCCGGCAAGGTCATCGCGATGTGGATGCCGATCCTGGTGTTCTTCTACATGGTGTTCGAGCATTCCGTCGTGAATATGTTCCTGTTCCCGTCCGGCCTGATGCTGCACGCGAAATTCTCGATCATGGACTATTTGATCTGGAACGAGATCCCGACCGTGCTCGGCAATCTCGTCGGCGGCCTCGCCTTCACCGGCATGACCCTCTACGCCACGCACGTCCTGACCCAGCCGAAGCGCCAGGCGGGCAAGGCCTCGTCGCCCCGCATTGCGGCCTGATACGTCTCGACAGGAGAGCCTCGCCCGATCAGGGTGAGGCTCCCCTTTGCCGGTGATGACGATGACCCGCGGACTTCAGATCTCGGTCGGCCAGCATTCCGACAAGGGTCGCAAGCCCATCAACCAGGATTTTCACGGCGTCCTCGTTCCGGACGAGCCGATGCTCAGCCTGAAGGGCATTGCGGCCGTCCTCGCCGACGGCATCTCCAGCAGCACGGTGAGCCAGATCGCCAGCGAGTCGGCGGTCAAGAGCTTCCTGATGGACTATTACTGCACGTCGGAATCCTGGACGGTGAAGACCTCCGCCCGCCGCGTGCTCGACGCGACCAATTCCTGGCTCCACGCGCAGACGCGCAAGAGCCAATATGCCTATGACCGCGACAAGGGTTATGTCTGCACGCTGAGCGCCATGGTCATCAAGGCGACCACCGCGCACATCTTCCACATCGGCGACTGTCGCGTCTACCGCGTGGCGGGCAAGGCGCTCGAGCAGCTGACCGACGATCACCGGATCATCGTGTCCTCGGAGCAGACTTATCTTGGCCGTGCGCTCGGCATCAATCCACAGCTCGAGATCGACTACCAGAATTTCGAGATCGAGACTGGCGACACGTTCCTGCTGGCGACCGACGGCGCCTATGAATTCGTCGACGCGCGTTTCGTCACCAGCGCGCTCAGCGAGCATGCAGCCGAGCTCGACGGGGCGGCGAAGGCGATCGTCGAGGAAGCCTACCGGCGCGGCAGCGACGACAACATCACGGTCCAGATCCTCCGCATCGACGCGGTGCCGCAGCGCGAGCCGGCCGGCATCTTCAACCAGACCTCGCAGCTGCCGCTTCCCCCGCTGCCGGAGCCGCGGGCCATCTTCGACGGCTACAGGATCGTCCGCGAAATCCACGCCAGCAGCCGCAGCCATATCTACCTTGCCGTCGACGCTATGACCGAGGAGCCGGTCGCGCTCAAGCTGCCGTCGATCGATTTGCGCGACAATGCCGCCTACCTGAAGCGCTTCCTGATGGAGGAGTGGATCGCGCGCCGGATCGACAGCCCGCATGTGCTCAAACCGCTCTCACAGTCGCGCCGGCGCGGTTACCTCTACGTCGCGACCGAATTCGTCGAAGGTCAGACCTTGCGGCAATGGATGACGGACAACCCGCGCCCCGATCTCGAAACCGTCCGCAGACTGGTCGAGCAAATCGCCGCGGGCCTGCGCGCCTTCCACCGCATGGAAATGCTGCACCAGGATCTCAGGCCCGACAACATCCTGATCGACAAGACCGGCACCGCGAAGATCATCGACTTCGGATCGGTGAAGGTGGCTGGCGTCGCGGAGGCCGCGCCACAGGACGAGGCCGACGAAATTCTGGGAACGGTCCAGTACACGGCGCCGGAATATTTTCTTGGGCAGGGCGGCTCGCCGCGCTCCGACATGTTTTCACTCGCCGTGATCTGCTACCAGATGCTGACGGGAAAGCTTCCCTACGGCACTCAAATCGCCAGGATCCGGCGCAAGGCGGACGTGCGGAGGCTCAAATACCGCCCGGCCGATGACGACAGCAACGTGCCTGCCTGGGTCGACGGCGCGCTCAGACGTGCGCTCCATCCGGATCCCTACAAGCGGCACGAGGATCTGTCCGAATTCGTCTTCGAGCTTCGCACGCCCAATCCGGCCTATCTCGACACACGGATCACGCCGCTATTGGAGCGCAGCCCGTTGATGTTCTGGAAATTGACCACGGCAGCGCTCGCCTGCGTCGTCGTGGTCCTGCTTGCGATGTTGCACGCGCGCTGATCAGGGGTGTCGCCACGCAAGGGTCACCACGTGATGAGCGGAGAACGATGCAGCCAGGTATCGTTGCGCACCTGATCGAGCACGAATTTCGCAACGTCTTCGCGCGCGATGTTGCCGCCATGGAAGCCTGAAAGATCCGTCAGGGCCCGGACCGAGCCTCGGCCGGACTTGTTATTGAGGATCGAGGGGCGAACCAGGACCCAGTCCAGCCCGCTGTCTCTGACGATCGCTTCCTGTCGGTTCTTGTCGGCGTACACCTTCTTGAGGAGAAGCGGAAAGATCACATTGTCGGCGACAAAGCCGCCGTGCCCTGCACTGTCGCCGGCGCCCATCCCCGTGATGCAAACCAGCCGCGAGACCTGCTCGGCCTTCATCGCGCTCACGAGCGTGCGCGTCGCGGTCGAGAGAAGCGTCACCTCGCGGAACGGGCTTACCGGTGTACCCAGCGCACTGACCACGGCGTCACGGCCTATGAGGGCTTCGCGCAGGGCTGTTTCGTCGCGGGCGTCTCCGGCGATGAGCTTCGCCCCCGTGATGTCACTTGCCTTCCCTGCGGAACGCACCAGCACAGTGACGTCGTAGCCCCGCGTCACCGCCTGGTTGACGATCAGGCGACCGGTCGCACCGGTCGCTCCAAGCACCAATATCTTCGTTGCGCCTTCCGGATTCACCGGAACAGTGGCGATTGAAGAGGTCATGATAGGAGTCCTCGTTGTCGTGATTGGGACGTGCCCTGCCGTCAGGCAGAGGCCGCGATCTCGGAGACGAAGTCGCGATAGGAGCGCAGCGGACGGCCCAACAGCGCGGTCAGCCGCTCGACGTCGCCGGCCTCGGGGACCATTCCCTCGGTGAGGAAACGCTCGCTCATCAGCCGCATGTCGTAGGCCATCCAGCTCGGCATGAATTGCCGGAGGTTCTTCTCGAAGCCGGCGGTATCGTCACCGGGATAGGCGATCGCGCGGCCCAGCACCTCCGACCAGACGGCGGCGGCTTTCGCGCCGGTCAGCGTATCGGGACCGACGAGATTGATGCGGTCGAGCGCAAGCGGCGCTGCGGCGCGCTCACGACGGATGAGCTCGAGGGCCGCGATCTCGCCGATGTCGCGCGCGTCGATCATGGCGAGGCCCCTGCTCCCGATCGGCATCGGATAGATGCCGTATCCGGTCACCACGTCCTTGATCGTGGCATCGTTGTTCATGAAGTACGCCGGGCGCAGGATGGTGGCGTTGAAGCCCATCTGCTCGATCATCCGCTCGACGCCGAACTTGCCGGCAAAGTGCGGGACGTTGACGTAGCGATCGCTGTGGATCACCGAGAGGTAGACCACCCGCTCGACGCCGGCGTCGCGGGCCACGTTGAGCGCGATCAGTGCCTGCGTGAATTCATCCGGCACCACTGCGTTGAGCAGGAACAGGGTCGAGACGCCCTTGAATGCGCTACGGATCGAGTCGACGTCGAGCAGGTCGCCCCGCACGACGGTAACGCCTGCCGGGAGGTTTGCCTTGGCAGGATCGCGGGCGAGAGCACGGACATCGGCACCGCGCTTGACGAGCTGTTCGACGACGTGGCGGCCGATCGTGCCGGTTGCGCCGGTAACGAGGATGGTCATGGGGATCACTCCGGGTTGGGTCAGAAGACACAAGGGAAATTAGTGATCCACAAACGAACCGATAGCCGCTATATCTGGACTGACTGTCTCACTGGTGGAACGATGGACCTGCTCGCACTCACTGACTTCAATCTCGTCGCCCGGCACGGCGGGTTCGGACGGGCCGCACGGGCCGCCGGACGCCCGAAAGCCACCCTGTCCCGGCGGGTCGCCGAGCTGG
Source organism: Bradyrhizobium sp. MV1.5 (assembly GCF_055807615.1). Taxonomy (NCBI): domain Bacteria; kingdom Pseudomonadati; phylum Pseudomonadota; class Alphaproteobacteria; order Hyphomicrobiales; family Nitrobacteraceae; genus Bradyrhizobium; species Bradyrhizobium sp. MV1.5. Next base: position 36,536 of record NZ_JBVVPL010000021.1, read on the forward strand.
AGGCTGCCCTCGACCTCCGCCTGTTCGAACGGGGAGCGCGCACCTTGAAACTCACGCAGGAAGGGCGCGCCCTTTACGAGCGGACGGGGGCCTTGCTCACCGAGCTTGACGAGACGGCGACAGCGATCGCTTCGGGCGGGGACAGGCCGCGCGGGCGCTTGCGGATCAGCGCGCCTTTGCTGTTCTCGCAGACTGCAATGGGAAACCTCGCGGCGGGGTTCGCGCTCAGATACCCGGAGGTCCGTCTTGACGTCACGACGGAAGATCGCTCCGTCGACATGGTGGAGGAAGGCTATGATCTGGTGATCCGGGTCAATCCCGCTCCGGATGACAGCCTTGTCGGACGAATCTTTCTGCGCGATCGGCTGGTGGTCGTGGCGAGCCCGAACCTGGAACGACCGAGGGACGGCATCGCTGTGCCGGCTGTCATGCGCGGAGCGGGCGACCAGCTGACAAGCTGGGAAGTGATGATGCCAGGCGGAAGATCGCGGATCGCGATTGATCCGGTCCTGCGCCTGTCATCGCTCGTCATGGTCCGCGATGCGGTCCGGGCGGGCGTCGGCGCCGCCCGCCTTCCGGTGTCACTGGTCAGTCACGACCTGGCTGCCGGCACGCTGGTGCATTGGGGCGACATCGAGGGACCAGAGATCGCGTTGTGGACGCTCTATCCATCCCGCCGGCTCCTGAGCGCGCGCGTATCCGCCTTCCTCGACTTTATCAAAGAAGCCTTTCCGATGGGGACGCCTGATGAGCTGGCGGCCTTTATCGGGTAATGAGAGACGGCGGGCGCTGCTCGCGCCTGACGGTCAGGCGGGCTCCTCAGCCTTGGTTCCCAGCGGCTTCGGCGCCATGCCGCCGCCGGGCTTGAGGTGGAATTCATAGGTCATCAGGTGCCACTGCCCGCTCGCCTTGGTGCCGTCGGGCATCTCAAGGTCGTTGCGCGGCTCGACCTTGGCGACGAGGTCGTCCTTCACGCCGAACACGACGTCGGAATCGAGATATTTGTCGCCGTCCATGAAGACGTGGGTGATCAGCGGCTCATAGCCCTTGGCATTGACCAGGAAGTGCACGTGCGCCGGGCGCATCGGGTGGCGGTTGGTCTGCACGATCATCTCGCCGACCGGGCCGTCGGTCGGGATCGGGTAGCTGCATGGCAAGATGGTGCGGAAGAAGAAGCGGCCGTCGCTATCAGTGATGAAGCGCGCCCGCGCCGAGGCGCCGACCACGTCATAGTTCGGCTTCTGCGAGTCGTAGAAGCCGTCATCGTCGGCATGCCAGACGTCGACGGGGACATTCGCGAGCGGTTCGCCCTTGAGATCGGTGACACGGCTCTGCACGAACATCCGTTCGCCCGTTTGATTGTTCGGAGAGATGTCGGTGCCGTGCGCCGTCACCTTGTGCTCGCCGACATAGAACGGCCCGAGCACGGTGGTCTGGGTAGCGCCCTCGCGCTCGCGGTGGTTGACCGCGTCGACCAGCATGGAGACGCCGAGCACGTCGGACAGCAGGATGAATTCCTGCCGGGTGTCCGTGCATTTCTGGCCGGTGCGGGTCAGGAAATCGATGGCGTATTCCCATTCCTCGAAGGTGAGGCCGGTCTTGCTCACGTAATCGTGCAGCGACTTCACCAATTCCTGGAGCAGGAATTTCGCGCGCGGGTCGGGTGTCTGGTCAAAGCTCCGGACGACGGCTTCGGTGAGTTCGGTCTCGTTGAACTGGGTCATGGTGCGTTTGCCTGCGTTTTCTCGTTGGCCCGTTGGGGATCTTTTGGGCTGCTTGGAGGCGTTCCAAGGTGAAGCCTACACCAAACAGCCGGCCGGCGTTAAGCGCGACCGGCTTGGAATGAGACCGCCATATCGGCTATCAACGTCGGACAAAACTGCCCGGAGGAACTGATGCTCGCCCCCACCCCCGCCTCGCCCGAATCGGTTGGCATGTCCAAGGCCGCACTCGACCGCGTCGATGCGCATCTGAAGAGCCGGTACATCGATCCCGGTCGCTTCCCGGGCACGCATCTCCTGGTCTATCGCCGTGGCAAGATCGCCCACAGCTCGGTGCAGGGTTTTGCCGACGTCGAGCGCAAGCTGCCCGTCAAGGACGACACCATCTACCGCATCTATTCCATGACCAAGCCGCTCACCAGCGTCGCCTTCATGATGCTGGTCGAGCAGGGCCTCGTCGCGATCGATGAACCCGTCGCCAAGTACATTCCGGAATGGAGGGATCTCGGCGTGTTCGTCGCCGGCACCGCGCCTTCCTTCCTGACCCGTCCGCCGACGCGGCCGATGCTGATCGTCGACCTGCTGCGCCACACGTCCGGCCTCACCTATGGCTTCCAGCAGCGCTCGAACGTCGATGCCGCCTACCGCGCTGAAAAGATCGGCGAGGTCGAGAAATCAGGCACGCTCCAGACCATGATCGAGAGCCTCGCAAAAATTCCGCTGGAATTCTCGCCGGGCGAGGCCTGGAACTACTCCGTTTCGACCGACGTGCTCGGCTACCTCGTCGGCAAGATCTCCGGCATACCCTTCGAGCAGTTCCTGAAACAACGCATCCTCGATCCACTCGGCATGACCGACACTGATTTCCACGTGCCGGCTTCCAAGGCCCACCGGTTCGCCGCCTGTTACTCGGCCGACCCTGGTGGCGGCATGACCTTCCATGCCGGCCAGCGGCGCGAGGGACTGACCCTGCAGGACGATCCGGCGACGAGTTCGTTCCTGTCGCCGCCATCCTTGATCTCGGGCGGCGGCGGGCTGTGCTCGACGACGGCCGACTATCTCACCTTCTGCCGTGCGCTGCTCAATGGCGGCGAACTCGGCGGCGTCAGGTTGATCGGGCCGAAGACGCTGGCGTTGATGACGACCAACCACATTCCGGGCGGCCGCTTCCTCCCCGAGGTGTCGCGCTCGCTGTTCTCCGAAGCGACCTATAACGGCATTGGCTTCGGACTCGGCTTCGCCGTGACCATGCGCCCGGCCGAGACACTGGTCGCCGGCAGCCCCGGTGAATACAATTGGGGCGGCGCGGCCACGACGTCGTTCTGGATCGACCCGGCCGAAGAGCTGATCACCATTTTCATGACGCAGGTGCTGCCGTCGAGCGCCTACCCGCTCCGGCGCGAGCTGCGCAGCATGGTCTACGCCGCGATCACCGAGAGCAATCTGTAGGAAAATTGGACCGATCCCGCGGCATCAGAGCCGCGGGATCAACCCCTGCTCATTTCAACATCTCCGGCACGATCAGACGCGGCAGGAACAGCGACACGCTCGGCCAGACGATGACGGCCGCCAGCACGAGCAGCATCGGAATCAGCATGATCACCGTGTCCTTCAGGGCATAGCGCAGCCGCACCCCCGCGATCGAGCAGGCGATCATCAAGCACAGGCCATAAGGGGGCGTCACCAACCCGAAGGCCAGCGATATGATGGAGATGATCGCGAACTGGACCGGATGGAGGTCGACTGATTTCGCCAGGGGTTCGAGAACGGTGCCGACGATGATGATCGCCGGAATGGCGTCGAGGAAGCAGCCCACCACCAGAAAGCATAGCGCGATGAAGAAGCCGGCCCCGATCGCGCCCATGCCCCAGGTCGAGACGTTGGCCAGCAGTTCCTGCGGAATCCTGTAGTAAGCCAGCAGCCAGCCGAACGCGCTCGCGGTGCCCACGCAGAACAGCGCGACGCCGGCCAGGCGCCCGGTGTCGAGCAAAGCCTTGTAGAGTTCGCGCGCGCCGGTTTCACGGTAGAAGAACGTCGACAGCGCCACGGAATAAAGCACCGCGACGCAGGCGGATTCGGTCGCGGTGAACCACCCCAGCAGGATGCCGCCGACGATGATGAACGGCGTCAGCAGCGCCGGTATCGAGCGCCAGATGGCGCAGCACATCTCCCTCCAGGTGTCCTTCGGATAGGTCGGGTAACCTCGTCGCACGGCATAGATATGCACTGTCGCCATCTGCGCGCCGGCGATCAGCAATCCCGGCACGATGCCCGCGAGATACATCGCAGCGATCGAGGTGGAGATCAGTCCACCCCACACGATCATCAGGATCGAGGGCGGGATGACGACGGCAAGGACGGCCGAGACCGCGGTGATGGCGATGGAGAACGAGAGGTCGTAACCCTCCTTGGTCTGGGCATCGATGAAGATCTTGGACTGGCTCGCCGCGTCCGCGGTGGAGGAGCCGGAGATGCCGGCAAAGAACACCGACAGCACCACGTTGATCTGCGCCAGCGACCCCGGCCAGTGTCCGACCATCGAGCGGGACAGCGCCACCAGCCGGTCGGTGATGCCGCCGATGCTCATCAGATTGGCGGTGAGCAGGAAGAACGGCACCGCCAGCAGGATGAACGAATTGTAGGCGTTGAAGGTTTCCTGCGCGAGCGTCATCAGCGACAGATGCGGCTCGATCAGCAGGATCGGCACGCAGGCAAGGCCAAGCGCGAAGGCGACCGGGACGCGTATGATGAGCAGGCCAACGAAAGTCCCGAACAGGACCATTGCGGCCTGTCCGGCAGAAAGAACATTGCCGCTCATTGATTTGCCCCAACCAGAATCCGCAACTCGTCGACAATCTGCTCACCGGCGAACACGATCCAGGTCACGCCGGCAACCGGCCAGGCGACGTGGATCAGCCAAAGCGGCAGATCGGCCAGCTCCGAAGTTCTGTTCCAGGCAAAGCGGGTGAACTCGATGCCGGCGGATACGAACACCAGTGCCAGCGCCAGCACGCCGAGCCGCGCGAGAATCCGCACCATGGCTTCGCTTCGGCGTGACAGGTCAGGCCAGACGTCGACTTCAAAATGCTGCGACTCTCTGATGCCGACCATGGCGCCGATCATGATCGTCCAGATGAACATGAACCGCGCCATCTCCTCGGTCCAGATGTAGGACGGAATCAAAGGCGTGTAGCGCGAGATGATCTGCAACGTGACCGGAATGACCAGAAGGCCGACCGAGGCGGCGAGCAGGATTTCCAGCAGTTTTGCATAGGCCGCCGTTGCTCGGCGCCATGGCGACGGGTTCGGTGGCATCGATATTTCGGTCATTACGACTCCGGAGGATCACAATCATGCAATGGGGCAAGCCGTCTGGCTTGCCCCGACGTCCTGTCGCGTGGGCGGCGACAGTTCTCAGACGACGTTGATCTTCTCGAAAATGCCTTCCGCGCCGATTTCCTTGGCGTAGGTGGCCATCACGGGATCGGCGAGCTTCTTCATGGCGTCGCGCTCTTCGAAGGGAACGCGCTTGAGCTTGCCGGCCTTCTCCAGCGTGTCGAGCTTGACGACCTCCTCGCTCGACTCCAGTTGACGACCATAGTCGCCGGCTTCCTTGCCGGCTTTCATGATCGCGTCCTGCAACTCCTTGGGCAAGGTCTTCAGCGTCTTCACCGAGAAGCAGATCGGCCGTATCGACACGGCGTGCTGGGTCAGGTTGAGATGCGGAGCCACTTCGTAGAACTTCATCGCCTCGACGCCGGCCGCCTCGTTCTCCCCGGCCGCTATCACGCCGTTCTGGATCGCGTTGTAGATTTCGTTATAGGCGATCACCGTCGGGCTCATGCCCACGGCCGCAAAGGTCTTCGACCAGATCGGCGCGCCCTGTACGCGCACTTTGAGGCCCTTGAGGTCGGCGACAGTCTTGAGCGGCTTGTTGGCGAAAATGTTGCGGATGCCACCGCCGGAATAGCCGATCAGAACGACCTCGGCCTTGGCCGCAACTTCGTCGGCGATCGGCGCCAGGATATTGGCTTCGACGACCTTGTTCATGTGTTCGATGCCCTTGAACACGAAGGGCGCGTCGATGAACGGGGCCGCCTTGGCGAAGGTCGACATGTGAGCCGGCGAGACGATGCCGTAGTCGACGGCTTTGCCCTGCGACATGTACTCGAAATACTGCTTTTCGAGGCCAAGCGAGGAATTCCTGTGCAGTGTGAAGTTGACGGGCTTGCCGTAATACTTCTTCACCAGCTCTTCGAACCGGAGCAGTGCCCGGTTGAAGGCGTGGTCGTCGTTGAACTGGACCGCGCCGTTCAGCGTGATCGGCGACTGCGCCCGGATGATCGACGGCATGCCGATCGCAGCCGCTGCAGTGGTCGCGCCGAGCCCAGCGAGAAATGACCTTCGCTTCATCGTCTCCCCTCCCTTTTGATGCTCCGGCCCTGTCGCCGGGCCGTGAGCGCAGCCGGTATGCGGCTTGCGAGAGGGAAGCGTATGGAAAACGTCGGCGGGACGGAAGTCATTTCGCGTGCGCGGGAGGTCCTCTTCGTCGCAGGGCCACCCTTTTTCGCGAACTGCTGCACTGCAACTTGCGCTCCTGCCGATGCGTGGCAGGCCGAGGGGCGCCCTCCTCCTCTCGGAGCAGACGGCTTGCGGACCTGTGCGCTGCACGCACAGACCCGCTCGCTTCCCACTGCGCTTAATGCAAATGGCCGATCAGATAGATGCCGCCGCCGATCACCAACACGGCCGGAACGGCCCAGAGAATCAGAACTGGCATTTGTCATCCTCCTCAGTTGGACGTGCAGACCTTGACGGTCTTCATGCCGCTTTCAGCCTCGGTGCGCGACTTGTAGATCGTGCCCGATGGGCTGACGACGGTCATGGACGTGTCCGTCGGCTTCTTGTCGACGATCGTGCACTTCTTGGTTTTGACGTCCTGCACGACGTAGAACTCGTCGGCCGCGAACGCCGGCAGGGATATTGCGGCAAGCATCAGTGCTGCAGTTACTATCTTCAACTTCATTTGTCGTCCTCCTCCAGAGCCCGAGCCGTTCAACCCGGTGAGCTATAAACGGGAAAAAGCGGCAATTAGTTCCCAGCGTCGGGAACGCTGTCGGCGATGAGGGGTTGTTGCGGCGCATCTTCAAACGAGGAGAACGAGATGAAGAAGTTGTTCCTGCTTTCCGCCGCGGCGGTCCTGATGTCGACCGGTGCTTTCGCGCAATCGACCGTCGTGACGACGACCGGGACGGGCCACGCGGCGGCCGTTCAGATCGAGCCGCAGTACCGAACCAAGATCAAATCCTACGTCACCGAGCACCGCGTCCGTCCGGTGACGACGAAGGAAAAGATCGTTGTCGGTGCGGCCGTGCCGAGCGACGTCGAACTCGAGGCCGTTCCCGCAGACTGGGGTCCGTCGCTGACCAAGTATCGCTACGTCTACTCCGGCGATCACGTGATGCTCGTCGATCCCGGCTCGCGCACCGTCGTTCAGGAAATTGATTGATCCAGGTGTAAGGGGGCCGCCTTGAAGGCGGCCGCCCTCTCCGGGAGTTGAAGTGATGAAATCGTATCGAGAGGCCCGGATCGCCGGGCTCAGCCTGGCTGCCGTCTACGCCATGTGCCTGCTCCTGACCGCAATCAGCATGAGCTGAGGCGCAGCCGCGGACTGCGCTGCAAAACCTTGTCCCTGGGCGGCTCGTCCGGACGCGAAAAATTATGGCGCAGCGCAAATCCCGCCCTTATGGTCTCCCAAAACCATAAATCCGGCGCTCCTATGCGCTGGAACCGGGACGCCCGCGTTTGTCAAAGCTCACTTTGCCGGTCCGGCTCGCTCTTCTGGTCACGGGAACGATGTTGCCGCTGATCGTCTTCGCGGTCGGTATTGCGGTCTACAATTACAAGCAGGACCGCAACGATGCGACCCGCCGCGTGCTGGAGAACGTGCGCAGCATGCGCCTCGTGCTGGATTCCGAGGTGCAGCGGATGACCGGCGGCTTGCAGGTGCTTGCGCTGACGAATTCGCTGCGCAACGACGACTTCCAGAGCTTCCGCCGCATCGCGCTCGGCTTCGTCGACCAGTACGGCAAGGGTGGCCTCGTGCTGATCTCCGATCGCAAGGGCCGGCTGTTGTTTTCCTCTGCGACCGAGGACACCGCGAGCCTGCCGCCCCGCGGTCATCTCGAGATCATCGAGAAGGTGTTTGCGACCAGGTCGCCGCAATATTCCGACCTGTTCACCGGCGCGATCAACGGCCGGCCAGTGCTTACGGTCGAGGTTCCGGTGCTCCGCGACGGCGAAGTGATCTACGACCTCTGCTTCAGTCCGCCGATCAGCATCTTTCAGGACCTGGTCGAGAAGCAGCGGCCCGACCGGGACTGGACGGTTTCCCTGCTCGACACCAAGGCCATCGTGTTCGCGCGCACGCCGAACCCTACGGAGATCTTCGGCAAACGGGCTACCGGCACGCTGTATGAGAGTATGTTGCGCACGCCGGAAGCCGCACTCTCGACGGTTTCGCTCGACGGTGTTGCGTTGTCCACCGTCTATACGAGGTCGCGGCTGACCGGCTGGACCATCGTGGCCGGCGTCGCCGAGAGTTCGCTGATCGCTCCGCTCTGGCGCAACATCGCGATCACCAGCCTGATCGGGGGCATCCTGCTGCTGACCGGCCTGACCTTCGCGGTCAGGATGGCGACCACGATCGCGCGCGGCGAGATGCTGCACGATCTCCTGATCGACGAGCTCAACCATCGCGTCAAGAACACGCTCGCCTTGATGCAGGCGATCGCGGTGCAGACCTTCCGCAGTGCCAGTCGGGACGAGCGGGTGAAGTTCGAGGGCCGGCTCGGCGCGCTGGCCGAGGCGCATAATTTGCTCAGCCAGGAGAAATGGGCAGGCTCCGAGCTGCGGGACGTGATCGCCCGCGCGCTACAGCCGTTCCTGCTGAACAATCCAGAGCGCATCCGCATGGCCGGCCCCGCGGTGCCGCTGTCGCCGCGGCTCGCCGTGGTGCTGTCGATGATCGTGCACGAGATCGCCACCAACGCCGCGAAATACGGTGCGCTGTCCAACGAGACCGGCCGGGTGACGCTGGAGTGGGAAGTCCTTGCCGAGGCGCCGAAGCCGCGGCTGCGCCTGATCTGGACCGAGACCGGCGGACCGCCGGTGACGGCGCCGGTGCAGCGCGGCTTCGGCTCGCGCCTGATCGAGCGCAGCGCGCGCGACCAGCTCGGCGGCGAGGCAACGGTCGACTTCCTGCCCCGCGGCGTGGTCTGCACGGTGATTTGCGCGCTGGACGAGGCGCGATGAACGGAGGCTGGCAATGAAGATCACAAGGGTTCGCACGCACATTCTCGAAGCGAAGCTGTCGCAGCCCTTCGCCTATTCGCGCGCCTGGTACGACACGCGCACCGCGATGCTGGTCGAGATCGAGACTGACGACGGTCTTGTCGGCTGGGGCGAATGCTACGGTCCGGCACGCATGACGGCGGCGGTGGTTCGCAACATCGAACCATGGCTGATCGGCGAGGATCCGTTGCGCACCGACGTGCTGTGGCAGATGGTCTACGCGCGCCTGCGGGATCACGGCCAGAAGGGCGTCGTGATCCAGGGGATGAGCGGCATCGACATCGCGCTATGGGACATCAAGGGCAGGCATTTTGGCGTGCCCGTGCATCAGCTTCTCGGCGGCGCCGCGCGCAAGCAGGTTGCGGCCTATGCGACCGGTCTCTACCGGCGCAAGTCAGGCGATCCGCTGACCTATCTGCCGGAGGAAGCGGCGGGCTATGCCGCCGAAGGATTCCGCGCCGTGAAGCTGAAGGTCGGTTTCGGCATCGCGGAGGATGCCGCGATCACCCGCGCGGTGCGCGAGGCGATCGGCCCCGATGTTGCGCTGATGGTCGATGCGAACCACGCCTACGATTCGGTCGCGGCGATCCGGCTCGGCCGCATGATCGAACGCCATGACATCGGATGGTTCGAGGAGCCGGTGCCGCCGGAGGATGTTGCAGGCTATCGCGCGGTGCGGTCGGCGCTCTCGATCCCCATCGCCGGCGGCGAATGCGAATTCACCCGCTTCGGCTTCCGCGACCTCTTCGCTTCTCGCGCGATCGACATCGCCCAGCCCGACACCTGCGCGGCAGGTGGTTTGAGTGAATGCAAGAAGATCGCCGACATGAGCGAGGCGTTCGGCATCCGCTACAATCCGCACGTCTGGGGCACCGGCATCGCGATCGCCGCCTCGCTCCAGCTGCTCGCCGTGCTGCCCTCGCACACGCCGACCTCGCTGTCACCGCTCGAACCGATGCTCGAGTTCGACCGCACCGAGCATCCGATCCGGCAGGCGATTTTGAAGGAGCCGATCGAGCACGCGAGGGGCGTCGTGCGGGTGCCCGAGGGGCCGGGCCTCGGGATCGAGATCGACCGCGCCGCGCTGGTGCGCTTTGCGGCGGACGCCTAACCGAACGTCTGCAGCGCCGGAAACGTCTCCAGCAGCCAGATGCTCACATTCGAGACCGCGCCGGTGAGGAAGCCAATGCCGGTGATCACCATCAACACGCCCATGGCGCGCTCGACATTGACGAGGTGGCCCTTCATGCGCGCGAACAGGGTGGAAAACTGCTCGATCATGAGGGCGGCGATCAGGAAGGGGATGCCGAGGCCGGCCGAATAGACCGCGAGCAGGCCGGCGCCCTTCGTCACCGTCGCTTCGGCTGCGGCGACCGAGAGGATCGCGGCAAGGATCGGGCCGATGCAGGGCGTCCAGCCAAAGGCAAAGGCGAGCCCCATCACATAAGCACCCCAGAGGCCGACGGGCTTGGGCGCGGTCAAGCGTCCCTCGCGCATCAAGAGGCCGATGCGCGTCAGGCCGAGGAAGTGCAGGCCCATGACGATGATGACGATGCCGGCGAGGATCGAGAGTTCGGCCGACCAGGCGCGGATCAGCCCGCCGATCAGCGAGGCGCTGGCGCCGAGCGCCACGAACACCGTGGAGAAGCCGAGCACGAACAGGAGCGCCGACATCATGATCGCACGCTTGGAGACTGATGCGGGCTCGTTGCTTTCGACATGCTCGATCGTCGCGCCCGTCAGATAGATCAGGTAGGGCGGAACCAGCGGCAGGACGCAAGGGGAGAGGAAGCTGACAAGGCCGGCAATCAGCGCCGCCGGGATCGAAACATTTTGCATGATGCAGTCGGAGCCATCTCAGGCGCCGGTGCGGCGCGCGGGGAATGCGCGCGGCCCGGAGCCGAACCGGCTCTGGTGTAGCCGATGCCAGCGAATGCGCAACAGAGGCGCACAAAACCAGGGCTCCTCCCGATGCCGTCTGTAATCACAGATGCGGCATCGGGACACGCACAAATCTCGCCAAAAAGCGAAACTCGGCGGCGCGGCTACTTCACCACGCGGAGCAGCGGACGCCGGGGCTGGTCCTGCGTCTGCTTGGAGGGGGGCTGCGGTTCGCTCGTGGCCGTCCGCAGCATTTCGTCGCACAGCGCCTTGAGATCGGCACCGTCAATTCCTTTGAGCTTCATCCGCACGTCCAGGATGACGATGGACAGCAGCTCGGCCGACTCACGGCTGTTGCTCTCGTTGAGCACCCTGCGGCACTCTTCGAGCGTTTCCAGCACCGACTGCAACTGTTCGTCTGTATGCGACACGGCGTTCTTTCCGCTAATTCGGCCTGTGAGACGTGGTTGTGACGACCTCTTTGGCCCCCATGGAGCGTCGAGGATAACACGAGGCCGCTGCGCCCCCGAATATGATTTCAGTGTGTTTCTGCCTTGAAACCGCGGTTCCGGCGCGTATTGCGTCGCGCCGCCGGCCGTCGAAACGCTCAGTCGTAACGCCCTCGATCGTAAAGCCCTCGATCGTAAAACCCTCAATCGTAAAACGCCTGGCGTGCTGCAATTGATCCATCGCGGAAGGCACCGGCTCTCGCGCAAGGACGTTCATTGCGGACAGCGCCGACGATCCCGCAGCCCTGTCGCGGCTCACAACGGAACTCACGCCACACCCCTCATACGGGCGATGGTTTGCCCGATTCCAACTCTTGTTCCCGGCCCTGGCAGCACCAGAATACCACCTGCGGCGTAGTAAGGATGACGTTCAAAACTCGTCGTTCCCCAACCCGCCGTGGTTGTGGTTTGCCCCAGATTCTGCCAGTTTAGCGACCCGAAGGGACTTGTATGCACTCCTTGGCGGAAAGGGGCGTTCCACTGGAGGAACGCCCAAAGACAAACATCAGCGGCCTGTCGGACTGGGATGCGGCGCGCATTTTCCTGGAAGTCGTCCGATGCGGAAGTTTCCGCTCGGCGGCCGAGCGCCTGTCGCTGTCGATCAACGCCGTCCGCCGCCGGATCGATGATTTCGAACGCCAGACCGGCACCACCCTGTTCACCCGCGACGTCCACGGCACCCGTCTGACCGACGAAGGCGCGCTGGTGGTCTCCGCCGTCGAGCAAATGGAGGCGGCCGCGTTCGACGTGCTGCGCACCAGCGATTCGACGGCGAACGCCCTGTCCGGCGAGGTCCGCGTCGCCGTCACCGAGGGACTGGGCACATTCTGGCTCGCCCCCCGGCTGGTCGAATTCCAGCAGACCTATCCGAAGATCCTGGTCGACCTGCACTGCGCGATGCGTTCGGCCGACGTCTCCCGCCACGAGGCCGACGTCGCCATTCACCTGTCGCGGCCTTCCGCGCTCGACGTCAAGCTGGTGCGGCTCGGCCGCATGCATCTGATGTTCTGGGCCTCCGAGAAATACATTTCGAAACATGGCGCGCCGCGCTCGGCGATGGAGTTGATCAAGCACCGCCTGGTGCTGCAGTTCGCCGACCAACTCGCCGCCAAGCAAACTTTCGAGAGCTTCTTCCCCGGCGTTCCGGAACGTGACCTTCTGGTCATGAAGACCAACGTCTCGAGCGCCAACTACTGGGCGGTCGCGAATGGCGCCGGAATCGGCGTATTCCCGAGCTACGCCATTGCGCTTGGCGGGAAGTTGATTCCACTGGAGGTCGAGCTGAACAGACCGCTGGATATCTGGTTGTCCTACCATCCCAGTAGCGGCCGGATTCCGCGCGTGCGGCACATGATTGACTGGCTGATCGAAGCCTTCAATCCGGCGCGCTTCCCGTGGTTTAAGGAAGAGTTCGTGCACCCGCATGAATTCAAGGACGAGTATATGGGCGAACCCCTGACCCAGCTCTTCGGGGGGTTTTCAACCGAAGACCGATGAGAAAAAAGATGAAGACAGCGGCGAAGAGAATGAAGCAGCGCAGTGCCGGCAAGCCGGACATTGAGCTGGGCAAGCGAATCCGTCTGCGGCGCGTCGAGATGAAGGTCTCGCAGGCCGAGCTCGGCGAGAAGCTCGGTGTCAGTTTCCAGCAGGTCCAGAAGTACGAGAAGGGCGTCAATCGCGTCGGCGCGGCCCGGCTTCAGCAGATCGCCACCGCCCTCGATGTGCCCGTGACCTTCTTCTATGACGGCGACAACAAGGCGCGCGAAGTCGAGAGCCTGCTCTTCCTGGACTCGGCCTTCAGCCTCCGCCTGCTGCGCGCCTACAGCAAGATCAAGGACCAGACGGTGCAGCGTCAGCTCGTTTCGCTGATGGAATCGATCGCGGCGAACGAAGCCTGAGCCGATCCGCGTTCGCGCCTTTCTGCCCGATGTTCAATCCGCCGCGTCACGGGGACGCGGCTGGATTGGACGAGACCCGGACGAGATCTATCCGGCCCGCGCGCTCGCGCAGACTTCTCGGGGCGGCATGACCGCCCCTTTTTGTTGACCATTTTTCCCGCTGTCGCCCGCAGTTTTCGCGAACCCATTCCGCCCCCGTTGCGACCCAATCCAGAGACCGCGTGCCTCGCGCACGGGACTCGCGATGCGCCGTGCTTAAGGGAGCCGCAACCGGGAGGCGCTAGCCTCCCGCCGATTTCTCGAATCAGCACGACGACGCGGGAATTGCCGATGCGAGCGCCCGTCCAGGCCTCGCTCTCATGGGGAAGATGGGACACATGTCGAAACGCCATGCGATGATCATTGCCGTCGGCATGCTTGCGAGTGCCTCTGCGCTTGCTCAGACCGAGACCATTGGACAGGCCGGGCCCAAGCCGGCGACTGCGGCTGGCACGGTGCCGGCCACCGCCAATCCGGCCCACGCAGCCGCACCGAAAACTGCCGCGCCGGCGTCCGCTTCGACGGCAGAGAGCCGTTCGGCCGCGGCGCTCGCGCTGACGCATGAGCCGACCTATGACGAAGGATCCGCCCAGCGCATCAAGGATGCGGCGCTCAGCTATTCCGATCTGGCAGTGCGCGGCGGCTGGCCGGCGATCCCGGCAGACGCCAAATTCGCGGCCGGCGCCCAGGGCGCCAACGACGATCTCCTGCGCAAGCGGCTGATCGTCTCCGGCGATCTTGCCGCCGACAAGGCGAGCGGCGCCTTCGACCAGGATCTCGCGGACGCCGTGAAACGCTTCCAGGCCCGTCACGGCCTCGCGCCGACCGGGACGATGACGCCGCGCACGATCGCGGCGATGAACGTGCCGGTGCAAAAGCGCATCCGGCAGCTCGAGGCTTCGCTGCAGCGGCTCGAGAACATGAATTTCGGCTTCGGCCAGCGCTATGTCGTCGTCAACATCCCCGCCGCCTTCGCCGAAGCGGTCGAGAACGACGTCGTGGTAAGGCGTTATCGCGTGATCGTCGGCAAGACCGAAAAGCCCTCGCCGACGCTGACGGCCCAGATCAGCAGCGTCGTCCTCAATCCGACCTGGACGGTGCCCTCCTCGATCGCCAAGACCGAGATCTCCGCGCATATGCGCAAGGATCCCACCTATCTGTCGCGCATGCACATGGAGGTGCTCGACGCCCACGACAATCCGATCGACCCGAATTCGGTCGACTGGTCGGGCACGCATACGCCGAATTTTACCGTGCGCCAGCACAACGGCACGTTCAACGCGCTCGGCGCGGTCAAGATCGACATGCCGAATTCCTACTCGGTCTACATGCACGACACCAACCAGCGCAATCTGTTCAGCGATGACTACCGCTTCGATTCCCATGGCTGCTCGCGCGTCGACAATGTGCGCGATCTCGCCGCATGGCTCTTGAAGGACCAGCCGAAATGGAGCCGCGCCGCGATCGACGCGGAAATCGCCAGCGGCACGCATCTCGACGTCGCCATGGCGAAGAAGGTGCCGGTGGCCTGGATCTATCTCACGGCGTGGATGACCAAGGACCAGACCGTCCAGTTCCGCAACGACGTCTATAACCAGGACGAGCAGCTGCTGGAGGCGACCGCCGAAGAGGCGGCCTTCTTCAGCAATGCCGGCAGCCATCCGCTGACCGCGCACATGACGAGATAGACCGCGCCATGCAATCGCGGCACAGGCGACTGCAAAGCCACCTCCGCTGCCGCGGTTGACCTTGGCCTCGCCCCGGCCGAACATTGCACCTCGCCAACGAAAGCGAGCGCGATGTCCGACATGTCCAGCACGACCGAAATTCCCTACGCCGACGGCAAGATCCTCAAGCACACAGCCGGTGGCGTCGGCGTGATCACCTTCAACAATCCCGACAAGCGCAACGCGATGTCGCTGGAGATGTGGGAGGGATTTGGCGAGGCGCTGACAGCCTTGCGCGACGACGCTGCCGTGCGCGTCGTCATCCTGCGCGGCGCCGGCGGCAAGGCGTTCGTATCGGGCGCCGACATCAGCCAGTTCGAGAAGACGCGGCATAACGCCGCCGCTTCCGAGGAATATGGCAAACGCAGCGCCGCCCAGCGCGCGCTGCTCGCCGATTATCCCAAGCCGACCATTGCCTGCATCCAGGGCTTTTGTCTCGGCGGCGGCATGCAGGTGGCGATGCTCGCCGACATCCGCATCGCCTCCCATGGCAGCCAGTTCGGCATTCCCGCGGCGAAGCTCGGCATCGCCTACGGCTATGATGGCTTGAAGCACCTGGTGTCGCTGGTCGGACCGTCCTGGGCACGGCTCCTGGTGTACACGGGCATGCGCATCGATTCCACCGAAGCGCTGCGCATCGGGTTGGTCGAGCGCGTGGTTCCGGAGGATCAGCTCTGGGGCGAGACCATGGGCATCGCCGAAACGATCTCGCAAAATGCGCCACTCGCGATCAAGGCCGCCAAGCTCACCATTGCTCATGTGCTGAAGGACGAAAGCGCGCGCGACATGGATGCAATCAAGGCGGTCGGCACGGCTTGCATGGATAGTGCCGATTTTCGCGAGGGCCGGCAGGCCTTCATGGAGAAGCGCAAGCCGCAGTTCCAGGGACGGTGATTCCGTCATTGCCACGACGCGCAGCAACGACGGCAGGCAACGTGAACATGCATTCAGGAAGATTAAATTCCCACGCCGCTGCAACACCATAGCAACCAGCTGATTTGCTGGAAGTTCTCTCGCCATCAAGAGAGGGAGATTGCGATGAAACTCAAATTTGCCGTTGTTGTTCTGGCTGCCCTGGGCGGCGCAGCGCTCATGTCAGGACACGCACTGGCGGCGATGCCGAACGGCATTCCGCAGGCCGACCGTATCGCGAGCGGCCCGGCAGTCGACGTCGATCAGGTGCGCTGGGTCTGCAACCCCTCGGGTCGCTGCTTCCGGCGTCCGAACTATTATGGCGCCTACGGCTATTACGGCGGCCCGCGACGCTTCTACGGCCCACGTCCGTGGGGCTGGGGCCACCGCCACCACTGGCGTCGCTGGTGAACTACAAGGGGCCGCGAGGCCCCTCTTCCTTGACTACAGCGCCGCGAGCACCGCCTTCGTGATGTCGGCCGTGCCATTACTGCCACCGAACTCCATCGGCTTGAGGCCGCCGGCGTAGACCTTGTCCACGGCGCACTCGATTTGCTCGCCGGCCTCGGCCGCGGCCTCGACGCCGTGCTTGTCGGCGAGCCAGTCCAGCATCATTGCAGCCGACAGGATCATGCCGGTGGGATTGGCCTTGCCCTGCCCCATGATGTCGGGCGCGGTGCCGTGGCACGGCTGGAACACGGCGTACTTGTCGCCGATGTCGGCCGACGGCGCCATGCCGAGGCCGCCGATCAGGCTCGCGGTGATGTCGGAGACGATGTCGCCGAACATGTTCTCCATCACCATCACGTCGAAATCCCAGGGACGCTTCACCAGCATCGCCGAACAGGCATCGACATAGAGCCGGTCGATCTTCACCTCCGGATGACGCTTGGCGATCTCGTCGAAGATACCGCGGAAGAACGCAAAGGCCTTGAACACGTTCGCCTTGTCGACGCAGGCCAGCGCGCCGGGCTTGCCGCGCGCCTTGCGCCGCTCGGCGAGGCGAAACGAGAACTCGAACAGGCGCTCGGACGTCTTGCGCGTGATCACCATGGTCTCGCGCGCCTCCTCATGGGTGACGACGCCCTTGCCCATCGAGGCGAACAGGCCTTCGGTGGACTCCCTGATCACGACGAGATCGATGCCGCGCTGGTCGGCGCCGACGATCGGGCTCGGCACGCCCGGAATGAGACGCGCCGGGCGCACACCGGCATAGAGATCGAAGATGAAGCGCAACTCGATCTGCGGCGCGATCTCGGTGTTGTCGGGATAACGCACCGACGGCAGGCCGCAGGCGCCGAGCAGGATCGCGTCCGCCTTCTCGCACAGCTTGATGGTGGTGTCGGGCATCGACTTGCCGGTGGCGAGATAATGATTGGCGCCCGCCGGCGCCTCGGTGAAGCGGAAGCTCAAGCCGGATTTCGTCTCGATCTTGCGCAGGACTTCGATGGCCGGCGCCATGACTTCGGGACCGATGCCGTCACCGGCGAGCACGGCAATGTGGAAGGCGCTATTTGCGGACATCGGGTTCCGAATGAGGGAGAGAGACTCGTCATTGCGAGGAGCTCTTGCGACGAAGCAATCCAGACTGTGTCCGCGGAGGGATTCCTGGATTGCTTCACTACGCTCGCAATGACGGCGGATAGAGCGGATGTTACGGCGTCAGCACCGTACGACCAACCACCGCGCCCTGCTGCAGCTGCACCAGCGCGTCGTTGGCCTTCGCGAGCGGCTGCCGCGTCACGGGGATCGGCGCTATGTTCTTCGCGCGCACGAGATCGAGCAGCTCCTGCGTCTCGCGCAAATTGCCGACATAGCTGCCCTGGATCGTCACCGCCTTGATCGGGATCAGCGGCAGTGCCCAGGTCGCACCGCCGCCGAACAGGCCGACGATCACGAGCTTGCCTCCCTTGGTCAGGCAGTCGAAGCCGAGTTGCGTGGTGGCGGCGTTGCCGACCAGATCGAGCACGGCGCGGATGGGACCACCGGCTTTCTTGGCAAGCTGCTCCAGCGCGTCGGGCGCCTTGGGATCGACGGTCGCGAGCGCGCCGGCCTTCTCCGCGGCTTCGCGTTTCTTCGCGTCGATGTCGACCATGATCGCGCCCTTGCCGCCCATCGCCTTCAGAAGCGACAGTGCCATCAGGCCAAGTCCGCCGGCACCGAACATCACGATCGGCGTGTCGAAGTGCTGCTCGAGCTTCTTCAGCGCGCTGTAGGTCGTGACGCCCGAGCAGGCGTAGGGTGCAGCCGACGCGGGATCGAGGCCTCTAAGATTGAGCAAATAGCGCGGATGCGGCACCAGCATGTGGTCGGAATAGCCGCCGTCGCAATAGACGCCGAGCGAACGCGGTGTCAGGCACATGTTCTCGTCACCGGCGAGGCACGTTGCGCATTTGCCGCAGCCGATCCAGGGATAGACCAGGCCGACATCGCCGATCTTCACGTCGCCCTGGTCCGACGACTTCACGTCCGGGCCGAACGCCAGGACCTCGCCGACGGTCTCGTGCCCCATGGTCAGCGGCAGGTTGATGCCGCGGTCCTTCAGCGAGAGCGGCTTGCGGCCGTGGCCGAGATCGTAGCCGCCTTCCCAGATGTGGAGGTCGCTGTGGCAGACGCCGGCGGCCTTGACCTTGATAAGCACCTGCGTGCCGGACGGCTGCGGCGTCGCCTCGTCGAACTCCTGCAGCGGCGCCTTGAAATCGGCGACCTTGAAACTTTTCATTGGCGTCCTCCCGGATACTTTTCTTCTCGCCGCCACCATGGCATGAGCGGCAGGACGAGACAAACTCGGACCTGTCTAGTTTAGGCCGACGGATGATGGCAAGCCGACCATGTGCAAAGCCGCATTGCTTGCCGCACGAAGCTGTTCGTCGGCCTTGTCGTCAACCTTGCGCGGCTGTTTTGCCTGACGGAAGTGGCGCACCGTCGGTGAGCCCGACCTCCGCGCGCAGCCGGTCGGTGTGCTCGCCAAGCACGGCCATCGTCCTGGCCGGCGCCGTGTCGGCACCGGACATCCGGAACGGCAGATTGAGGACCTGGAACGTGCCGCCTTCGTCCTCCACAGACGAGAGCGCCTGACGATGCGTAAGCTGCGGATCGGCCAGTGCTTCGGACACAGTGCGGTAGGCCGACGCCGGCACGCCCGCCGCACCTAGCGCGACAAGACAGACATCGGTCGAGAGCTGCCGCGACCAGGCCTCGACACCGTCCATCAAGTCGGCCCAATGGTCGCGACGCGCGGCGTAGGTGGAGAAGCGCGGATCGGAGATCCATTCGGGGCGGCCGATCACGCCCATCAGTCCCTTAAACGTCTTTTCGCTTGCAACCGTGATCATGACATAACCGCTTGCCGTCTCAGTCGGGCCGAACATCGGGCGCGGCGGCGGCTTCACGGTGAACTGCGAGTTCTGCAACTCGATCAATGTCAGCGTCAGCATCGATTCCAGCATGGAAACGTCAATGTGCTGGCCGAGCCCGGTCAGGGTGCGCTGGTAGAGCGCCGACGCGATCGCGCCAAATCCGTAGGTGCCGGTGACGACGTCGGCATGGTAGATGCCGCAATAATCCGGGCGGCTGCGGCCGGGCTGGTAGGCGAGATGCGCCATATCGTAGCCGGAGGCTGCATGGATCACCGGCGCATAGGCCGGCAGCTCGGCCGACGGGCCGCTCTGGCCGTAGCCCGAGATCGAGCAGTAGATCAGCTTCGGGTTGACGGCGCGCAGTCTGTCATAGTCGAGCCGCAGCCGATGCATCACGCCGGGGCGAAAATTCTCGACCAGGATGTCGGCGGTCGCGGCCAGCCGGCGGACCGCCTCCTTGCCGTCCTCGGACTTGAGGTCGAGCACGACGCTCTTCTTGCCGACGTTGAGCTGGCCGAAAACGGTGCTGCAGCCCTTGCGTAGCGGCGGCCGGGTCCGCATCGTCTCGCCGCCGTCGGTCTCGATCTTGATGACCTCGGCGCCCATGTCGGCGAGCATCCGCGCACAATGGGGACCGGCGATCGTGGTCGAAAAATCCAGGACCCTGAGGCTGGCGAAGGCCTTTGTCGTGGTCCTCTCATGCTTATCTGATAGCTGCATGCCTGCTTCGTCCTCGAGTCACTTAGGAACTTATCGAAGTTCTCTGTTGTTAGTGCGCCGACCCTAGAGGGCGGCGGCTGAGTAGGAAAGTCTTTACCGAACAGACACGTCTCGCGGGCGGGCTTGGGAATTCCAGGGCAACTGGACCCGTTCTTGCATAGCAGCAATCGGGCTCCGGCAGAGGGCAGCAGTTCTTGAGGGTCTTGTTCGTTACGACAGAAATGGACGACTTTGTCCGCGTCGGCGGACTTGGAGCCGTTTCCGCTGCGCTCCCCCGAGCCCTTCGTCCTTTCGCCGACATCCGGGTCATGTTGCCCGGCTATCGCGACATCATCGAACAACTCACGCATATTCAAGTCGTTGGCCGCTGTCCGCCTTTTGCGGAGATGCCGGCCTGCTCGCTCGGCCGCGCCGCGACCAAGGACGGCCTGCCGGTCTATGTGCTGTTGTGCTCGCAACTCTACGACCGGCCCGGCAACCCCTATGGCGACGAGTCCGGGCGCGACTGGCCCGACAACGACATCCGTTTCGCGCGCTTTGCCTCGGCCGCCGCTGAGCTGGCCATGGGCACGCTGGACAAGGATTGGGCAGCAGACCTGATCCATGCCAATGACTGGCAGGCTTCGCTCGTGCCGGCCTACCTCTCCTGGCGCGGCTCCAAGCTGCCGTCGATCCTGACCATTCACAACCTCGCCTATCAGGGCCTCTTCCCGAAGGATTCGCTGCGGCGGATCGGCGCACCGGAGAGCTCCTTTCACATCGACGGCGTCGAGTTCTACGACCAGCTCTCCTTCCTCAAGGCCGGGCTGGTCTACGCCTCGCATCTCACCACCGTCAGCGGCACCTACGCGCGGGAGATCACCACGGATGAATTCGGCTGCGGTCTCGAAGGTCTGCTTCGGGTCCGCTCGGACGCGGCCGAGCTCACCGGCATCCTCAACGGCATCGACGAGAGCTGGGACCCGCGTTCCTGCGCCCAGCTTGCCCAGCAGTTCGGCGCCGGCGACTGGATCGGCAAGAAGGCCAATGCCGACTATGTGCGTAAGCAGTTCGGGCTTGCGGTGTCGCGCGGCCCGATGTTCGGCATCGTCGCCCGGCTGGTGCACCAGAAGGGCATCGACCTCGTGCTGGCGGCGGCCGACGAGATCGTCGATGCCGGCGGGCAGATCGTGGTCACCGGCTCCGGCGAGCCGGCACTCGAGCAGGCGCTGATCGACGCGCATCGCCGGCGGCCTGACGCGATCGGGGTCGTGATCGGCTTCAACGAGGCCCAGGCGCGCCGCATCTTCGCCGGTAGCGACTTCACATTGATGCCGTCACGCTTCGAGCCCTGCGGGCTCAGCCAGATGTACGCTCAGCGCTTCGGCTCGCTGCCGATCGGCCACCAGACCGGCGGCCTCGCCGAGACCATCACCGACGGCGAAACCGGCTTCCTGTTCTCAAAACCTTCGCACGAATCCTTCCTCGGCGGCGTCCGCCGGGCGTTCTCCGCCTTCATGGCGCAGGACCAACTCGACACCATGCGTCGCAGCGCGATGGGACGGTCGTTCTCCTGGAGCATCCCGGCCGGCAGCTACAACGCGCTGTACCGGAAGCTGGCGGCGGTGTGAGCGCCACTCCATCTCCCGTCACCCTGAGGTGGCCGCTTCTTCAGCGGCCCTCGAAGGGCGACGGCCCGGCTGCAGCAACGGGGCCGTGCATCCTTCGAGGCTCCCCTTGCGATGCAGTCGCATCGCAAGCCTCGCACCTCAGGATGACGGGGTTAGGGGCGGAGCACTTCGTTCCTTGCCGCGCCGATCCATCTGCGGGCGGCCGATCCAGATCCTGTTGAGGCACCGCGTCATCCAGTCGGGCTGCGGCTCGCCGCGCAGCCGCGCTTGCGCTTCCTGGTAGGGACCGACGTAGCGCAGCCGGTCTGGCAATCTTGGATAGACCCGCCGTATCCATCGCAGCGCGTTCTCGG
This sequence comes from Bradyrhizobium sp. MV1.5, assembly GCF_055807615.1. Taxonomy (NCBI): domain Bacteria; kingdom Pseudomonadati; phylum Pseudomonadota; class Alphaproteobacteria; order Hyphomicrobiales; family Nitrobacteraceae; genus Bradyrhizobium; species Bradyrhizobium sp. MV1.5. The sequence goes on from NZ_JBVVPL010000021.1 coordinate 58,618, forward strand.
CGGATATCGTGTCGCGCTCATCAAGCTCGAACCCGAATCCCACACGCAGGCGTTCCGGCAGCAGGCTTCCCGTGAGCGCGCGATACCAGCGCGGCGGACGCAACCACGGGCGCGCGCCACCAAAGATCTGCGCGGCAATCTCGCGCGCCGCCGGACTGACAGTCAGCGTGTCTGATTGCGCCATCGCCGCCGTGTAGGCCGCGAAGCCCGACCAGTCCGCCGGCAGATCGTGCGCCGTCAATCCGAACAGGGCACCGAACAGCTGGCTCTCGGTCCAGTAGCGTTCGCGCTCCTCCGCCGAGAGCGGCGGCAAAACCAGATCGTGCGCCATCAGCGCGGTCTCGACCAGCGTTGCATGAACCCAGCGCAGCGACGAGATATCGTTGGCACAGTAGCGCGAGCCTGCCGCGAACGGACCGACGGTCTCCGGCATCTCGCCGACGATCATGCTGTGGCGCCGGTGCAATTGCCGCGACGATAACAGCGCGCGGTCAAGCGAGCCGAACACCATGGCAAAGACGATGTCGAAGGTACGGTGAAATCGTCCGATCGGATCAGCAAAGGTTTTCGAATGCTCGGCGATGGCGGCGGCGACCCAGGGATGCGCCAGCTGCAGCAACAGCGCGCGACCGGCGCCGAGAAAGATCACGGCCTCGCGGTCGATCTGCCAGGTCACCGTGTCAGGGCCGAACACGCCGGCAACCGGTCCCGCCGCATCGGCGCGGACGTGATCGAGGGCAGATTCCAGATCTCTCTCAGCGACCAATTGCAAGGCCTCGCGACGAAGACAGCGGGCGACAATAACCCGGACTGACTTCCCGTGAAATCGTCACTGCGAGAAGCAATGACGGACGAAGCCCTTACTCCGCCGCAATCGGCATGACGTCCATATGTTCGTGCAGCACCACGCCCGCGAGCGGATCGAACTCGCCAACCCACGGCCTTCGCTCCAGCACGGACTTGGTGTGCGAATAGCCGGCATCCCAGCGCCGCATGATGCCGGACGGACTGAAGTCGATATCCTTGGTGTGGCTCTCGCGGTCGAGCTGCGGCGCAAGCAGGCGCACGACATGCATCCTGGTCGGGCAGCCGTAGCTGGTCAACTCCCTCACGGCCGGATCGCTGCGCTCGCCCTCGGGCAGTCGCGCGGCGAGCTGGTTGATGACGTGGCGCAGGCGATGGGCTTGCTGCTGGCGCGCGATCTGGCTCGCGATCCGGCTGGAATATTGCACATCCTTGTGCCGGTTCAGCACCTCCGCCATGGTGGTCGGCTCGGCGCCGACGGGGTTCCATAGGTGTACGGCGAAGATCAGCGAGTCCTTGCGCGGATTGTCGTCGAAGACCGCTTCCGTCGGCGTGTTGGACAGGATGCCGCCGTCCCAATAGAGCTCGCCGTCGATGCGCACGGCCGGAAACGCCGGCGGCAGCGCGCCTGACGCCATGACATGCTTCACCGTCAGCTCGCCGTCGCGGCTGTCGAAATAGCGCATCTGGCTACTGCGGACGTGAGCGGCACCGACCGTCAATCGTGGCGCGCAGCGATTGATCCGGCCGAAATCGACGAGCTCGAGCAGCGTCCGCTCCAGCGGCGCCGTCGAATAGAAGCCCGCGTGATCGGCTCCGAGCGGATAGGAATCGCCCGCATGCGCCAATGGATTGGGGCGAAAGAAACCGGGAATGCCGTGGGTCACGGTCGACCAATAGGCGAGCTTTTCGTTGAAGCCGGGAAACGCGGTGCGCAGATTCCAGACCGGATTTTGCTCCATTCGTTTCCAGAACTCCTTCAGGCGCTGCAGCCGCTGATCAGGCGCGTTGCCCGCAATGAGGCAGGCATTGATGGCGCCGATCGAGGTGCCGATGATCCAGTCCGGCTCGATGCCGGCCTCGTGCAGTGCTTGGTACACCCCGGCCTGATAGGACCCGAGCGCACCGCCGCCCTGAAGCACCAGCACCACCTGGCCGGGCAGATCCTTCGACGCGCTGGTATCGCGCTTCACACCGTTCATATCCTGCTCCCTGAGAGCCCGTATCCTTGCCATGTTCGTTCCTCGCGATCGTTTGTTACGCACTCGCCTTCAATGCGCGGTCCAGCCTCCGTCGACGGGCAACGCAATACCGGTGATCGTGGCCGCCGCATCGGTCGACAGGAACACGGCGAGCGCGCCGAGCTCTTCGACCGTCGAGAAGCGCTTGTTCGGCTGCTGCGCCAGCAGCACATCGTGGATCACCTGGTCGCGCGAGATGCCGTGTGCTTTCGCCTGCCCGTCGATCTGCGCCTCGACCAGCGGCGTGTAGACGTAACCGGGGCAGATCGCGTTGCAGGTGATGCCTTCTTCAGCCGTCTCCAGCGCGGTCACCTTGGTGAGCCCGACGATGCCGTGTTTGGCGGCGACATAGGCGGCCTTGAACGGTGATCCGACCAGGCCATGGCTCGAGGAAATGTTGATGATCCGGCCAAACCCATTCTTGCGCATGGCCGGCAGCGCAACTCGGGTGGTGTGGAAGGCCGACGACAGGTTGATCGCCAGGATCTGGTCCCACTTCTCGACCGGGAATTGATCGAGGGGCGCCACATGCTGGATGCCGGCATTGTTGACGAGGATGTCGAGCCGGCCGCATTGGGCTATGGTGGCCGCAATCATCTCCGCGATGGATTTTGGCCTCGTCATGTCCGCCGGCGAGAAGCTGGCGTTGACGCCGAAATCGGCGGAGATCTGCTCGCGCGTCCTGCCGATCTCGTCAGCGGCGCCGAGGCCGTTCAGCACGATGTCGGCGCCGGCCGCGGCAAGCGCTCGGGCGATGCCGAGCCCGATACCGCTGGTCGAACCGGTCACCAGCGCAATCTTGCCGGCGAGCGCGCGTGAGGATACCGAGGTCTGTGGTTTGACCGGAATATTCATGGTGCAAATCCCTCCAATGAGGCCCGCGCCGCGCGGACCCTGGCTTTCGCCAACTCTGGGGGATGACCCATTCCTAAGGAAATGCCCGTTGGCTTCCGAAACCATGCCCGCGCGCTATCACGGTCGGGATGTCATTCGCCTGCCTAATCGGTTAGGTTCCGGTCGGTTTTGCCAGGAGCCGATCCATGGAAATGCACCAGGTCCGCTATTTCCTCGCGGTGGCGCAACTCTTGAACTTCACGCGTGCCGCCGAGGACTGCAACGTGACGCAGCCTTCGCTGACGCGTGCGATCAAGCAGCTCGAGGCCGAGCTCGGCGGCGATCTGTTTCGCCGCGAACGCCCCGCGGCGCAATTGACCGAGCTCGGCCAGCGCATGCATCCGCTGCTGAAGCAATGCTATGATGCCGCCGCCGGTGCGCGTTCGCTCGCCTCCTCGTTTCGAAGCGGCGAGATCGGCGCCCTGAGGGTCGCCCTGACGCATTCGATCGATCTGGCGCTGCTCATCCCGCACCTCAACGAAATCAAACGACAGTTCAACCGGCTCGAACTCCGTTTCCTGCGCGGCTCGAGCCGCGAGGTCGGCGAATTCCTGAAAAAGGGCGAAGCCGAACTCGGCATCGCCGCCGAGATCGACGAAGCCTGGGATCGTCTCGACGTCTGGCCGCTGTTCACCGAACCTTTCGAGCTCGTCGTCAGCAAAGAGAATCGGCTCGCCGAGTGCAGCAGCATCGAATTGGATGATCTCCGCGCCGAGCAATTGCTCGTCCGCAACTATTGCGAGCACGCCAAGCGTATCGGGGCGAGCCTTCGCGAACACGGCATCGACTTCGATCGCGGCCACGAAATTTCCAGCGAACGCGACCTGATCGAACTGATCGAGGCCGATATCGGCGTCGCCATGCTGCCGCACACCTCACCGGTCCCGGACAGCCTGAAGCGCACCGCCGTCTCAGGGCTGGACGCGCGGCGCACCGTCAATCTCTATGGCGTCGCGGGCCGCCAGCGCACGGCGGTCGCCAACGCCGTGATGCGCATGCTGCGCGGCGCGGACTGGCGACCGATTGCGGGATAGTGTTGCGGGCTGCTGTCCCCTACGGGAAGGAACAGAGCTCACCTCGCACGAAGCTCAGTGTTCACGGCTCGCGCTTTCGAGCGCCTCGAGCAGATCGTCAATCTCCATGCGCTTGCGGAAATCAGGATCGACGAAGCGGGCTTTCACGAGACCATTGCGGCCGACCACGAATACGGCGGGGATCGGCAACATCCACCCATCGTTGCCGTGAAATCTCGCCATGTCCTGGTAGGACAGCAGCTGCTGGATCTCCGTCCCGAGCCAGATCGCCAGGTTGAGAGACAACGCATAGCCGTTATCGAGATCGGTAAGCACCGGGAACGGCGCACTCGAATCAGCTTTGAATACGCCGGTGAACTCCTGCGTTTCCGGCATGATCGCCACGATCTGCGCGCCCATTGCCGCGATGCGATCCTGCGCCTGGATCACGGCGCGGACATTGAGCCGGCAATAGGGACACCAATGGCCGCGGAAGAACATTACCGCGACCGGGCCGTTCGTCAGTAGCGACGGCAGCGAGACCAGCCGTCCGGTCTCGTCAGGCAGCATGAAAGGCGGCATTGCCTCGCCTGGTCGCGGCGCGTTATCGCCGCCGCCGTTCTGGCCTAGCCTTGTGACGAGGCGGTCGACGGCTTCGCCATACGCCGGAAAGATTTCACGCCCCGCATCTGCATAGGCGCGGAGTTGCTCGTTCAGCGGGCCCTCCATGTCCCGACAGCGTTGGAAGGCGACCTTGAGCCGTTCGGCATCGGTTGTCGAAAGGGCAGTCATTTTGCGCTCCGGCTTTCGGTTCCAATACTAGTTTCCTGGTCCGGCCGTCCGCAAGGGGCGGCCGCTACGCGGGGATCGACCTAGTTCACGTAGAAATTGCCGGTCGGATCGAGCCGACCAGCGACCCATCGTCCATGAAGAAGACGGTATGCTCAGGCACCTTCTTGGCGTTCTTCATCATGGACTCATGGTTCTTCTCGGTCGAGGCCATGGCCATCGCCGACATCTTGCCGGGCCCACCATAGATGTAGGCCATGCCGGCCTTGAAATCCCAGGCGGCTTCCGAGAAGGCAGATGTGGCGATAACCGCGAACGCGGCGGTGGCAATGAGAGTCTTGGACAGTTTCGTCATGAGATGTTTCTCCGGATTGACGTAAACGCCCGCCAATCGGACGCCCTGCCATCGAACGGCGGAAGCCGCCAAGGCGGAAATGCCGATCCACAATCGGTTCGATAGCCGCTGCCTATCGCGCCACCATAGCGGTCGGCTATCGCGTTCAGAGGCGTTTCGCATTTCACTCCGCCGAGCGCCGCGTCCATCCTGGCTGCGATCCAAGCTGCCACTCACGGGAGGACCGCCATGAGCCGTCACATCGCATCGCGTGTTGCCACTTTCGCCACCTCGCTTCTGCTGCTGTTCCTGCTGCTATCGGCCGCAACATCGGTTGCGCGAGCCGATAGCGATGACGGCATTGTCCGCGTCAAAAGCGCGATCCCTTTGTCGGAGGCGATCAGTCGCATCAAGGCCGATATTGCGGCAAAGGGCATCAAATTCTTCTTCGAAGTCGATCAGTCCAAGCTTGCTTCCGACGCCGGAATCAAGCTTCGCCCCTCCACCCTGCTCGTCTTCGGCAATCCGCCGCTAGGCACCCAGTTCATCACCGCCAACCCCAACGCCGGACTCGACTGGCCGGTCCGCCTGCTGTTGACCCAGGACGACAATGGCGACGTCTGGGCCGTGTGGACCGATTTCGACTGGATCGCAAGGCGGCACAACATCCGAAATCGCGAGGCGCAGTTCAAGATGGCGACCATGGTCGTCAAGTCCATCACGGCCACCATCACCGTCAGATAACGAGGGTCCCATGGTGCGCCAAACATTCGATGTCGTCATCCTCGGCGGCGGAAACGCAGGCATCGGCGTGACCGGCCCCGTCCGGCGTGCCGGCCTCTCGGTCGCGATGATCGAGCCGCTCGATCTCGGTGGCACCTGTCCGAATCGCGGTTGCACGCCGAAGAAGGTCCTCGTCGCCGCCGGTCAGGTGCTGCACGACATCGAGCGTGCTGCCGCTCATCATATCGCGGTCGGCAAGCCCAGGCTCGACTGGGCGGCGCTGATCGAGCGCGAGAAGAACATGATCAAGGATATCCCCGCCAACCTCGCCCGCACGATGGCGCGTCGCGAGGTCGAAGTGATCAAGGGGTATGGTGCCTTCGTTGCACCCAACACCATCCGCGTCGGCGATCGCGTGCTCGAGGCCAAACACGTCGTTGTCGCGACGGGCTCGAAGCCGCGGCCGCTACCGATCCCCGGCGCCGAGTACATGGTCACCTCGGACGCGATATTGAGTGATCGCGACTTGCCGGCTTCGGTTATCTTTATCGGCGGCGGCGTAATCTCCCTGGAATTCGCCCACATCTACGCGCGCGCCGGCGCAGCAGTGACGATTCTCGAGGGACTGGCGCAGCTCCTGCCGGCAATGGACACCGATGCGGTTGCCCAACTGGCGATGGAGAGCGAACGCATCGGCATCAAGATCCGGACCGGCGTCAGCGTGCAGACGATCGAGCGGACCGGCAACGGGTTCAGGGTGGTCTTTGCCCAAGACGGGGTCGAGCGGGCGGTCGAGGCGGATCGTGTAGTCAACGGTGCCGGCCGGGTGGCCAATACCGATTCCCTGGACCTTGCGGCCGGTCAGGTCGAACACGCAAACGGACGAATCTCGGTCGACTGCCACTTGCGTTCGACCTCAAATCCTCGGGTTCATGTCTGCGGCGATGCCGTACCGATCTCGCCACAACTTTCGCCGGTTGCTACCTACGAAGGCGACATCGTAGGCCGCAACATCGTCGACGGACCACGACATGCGCCCGACTACGCGGGCATGGCCACGGCGGTCTACACCGTACCGACGCTTGCTGCCGTCGGTCTGACCGAAGCGGCGGCACGGCAGAACGAATCCGCCATCGAGGTCCACGTCCACGACATGCGCGACTGGTTCTCGGCACGGTCCTATGCCGAGACCGTCGCCTGGTCGAAAGTGATCGTCGATCGCGCCACCGACCGTGTGATCGGCGCGCACCTTGTCGGCCACGCCGGCCAGGAGCTCATCAATATCTTCGGGCTTGCGATCAAGTTTGGCATCACGGCGAGCCAGATCCGCGACAACGTCTATGCCTATCCGACCTTCTCCGCCGACATCAAGCACATGCTCGGACGCACATAGCGGCTCGCTATGGTTTCGAGAGAGACACGGCATTTCAACGAACACATGATCTCGAAGAAACTGAGATCATAGCCGACGGCATTCGAGGTCGCGGCCAATAGAGGAGACTTCCCGATGTTCAACACTATCGAACTTTCCCGCGCAAGCTGGCTGGGACTTGCGGTCGCCGGCGCTTTGACGCTCTCGGCACAGCCCATCTTCGCAGGCGAATGCCCGGCCGACAAGATCAAGCCGAACGCGCACCAGATGGTCGACTACAAGCCGGTCGGCGTCACCGATACGACGCTCGGCGCGATCGACCTCGGCAAGCAGCCGGCGCATATCGAAGGTCGCGAGCTGCGCTTCCGCAAGCTGACCATCGAGCCCGGTGGCATCGTGCCCTGGCACAGCCATGACGACCGCCCTGCCCTGATCTTCGTGCAGCAGGGCGAGATCGTCGAATATGCCTCCAACTGCGTCGATCCGATCGTGCACAAGGCCGGCGACATCCGCCCGGAGGTGTCCGGCACCTCGCACTGGTGGAAGAACCTCGGCAAGGAAACGGTCATTCTCTATGTCGGCGACGTCCGCAAGGACCCGCACGACCACAACATGTAGCGGGTGCGCGACCCCAGCGCACGCGTGACGGAATGTGGCGCCCGCGATCCCCATGCTGCCCCGCACGCGGGCGCCACATTCATCACAAGGGAGGCCTGCCGTGACCGATCTTTCCGCGCCGATCAAGCCGACCGCGATGACGACAGACGCGTATTCGCCAGGTCTCGCGCTTCGCTCCCTCGTCATCGGCTTGACCGCCTTCCTGACTGTCGTCGACCTGTTCGCGACGCAGGCGATCCTGCCTTCGCTGACGCGCCATTACGGCGTCACACCGGCGGCGATGGGCTTTGCCGTCAATGCCAGCACCTTCGGCATGGCGATAGCCAGCCTCGTCGTCGGCTTCTTCAGCCCGCGCATCAACCGGCGGACCGGCATCCTGCTCAGCCTCGCGCTGCTGGCAGTCCCCACCAGCCTGCTGGCGACCGCGCCAAATCTCGCGGTCTTCACCGCTTTGCGGGTCGCGCAGGGCCTGTGCATGGCATCCGCCTTCGCGCTCACCCTCGCCTATCTCGGCGAGCAATGCAGCACGATGGATGCCGGCGGCGCCTTTGCCGCCTACATCACCGGCAATGTCGCCAGCAACCTGGTCGGCCGGCTGATCTCGGCGGCGGTCGCCGACGGCTTGGGCCTCGCCTGGAATTTTTATTTCTTCGCAGCCCTCAATCTGGCCGGCGCGGTGCTGGTCTATTTCACCATCGGGCGCGTGCAGCCGATGCATGCGATGATGACTGCGGGATCGCCCCTCTCCGCCACGATCGCGCACTGGCGCAATCCGCAGTTGCGCGCGGCCTTCGGCATCGGATTCTGCATCCTGTTCGCCTTCATCGGCACCTTCACCTTCGTGAATTTTGTGCTGGTCCAGCCGCCGCTGTCGCTTGGCATGATGGACCTGGGCCTTGTCTATTTCGTCTTCCTGCCGTCGGTCGTCACGACCTTGCTGGCGGGCAGAGTGGCATCGCGCCTCGGAACGCGTCCGACGATCTGGGGCTCGCTCGCCATCGCCGGGATCGGGCTGCCGCTGATGCTGGCGCCGCATCTGGGCGAAGTCATCACCGGCATGGTTCTGGTCGGCGTCGGCACCTTCTTCGCGCAAGCGGCTGCGACAGGATTCGTAGGACAGGCGGCGACCGACAGCCGCGGCATCGCCAGCGGGACCTATCTTGCCTGCTACTTCTGCGGCGGCCTGGTCGGGACGGCCGTGCTCGGCCGACTGTTCGACGGCTTCGGCTGGCAAGCGTGCGTCGCGGGTGTCGGCGCGGCCCTCGCTGCGGCCGCTCTGCTCACCCTTGGCCTGAAGCGCTAGCGCTTGGCCGGCGCTTCCTGCGGCGGCTCGTCGTCGGCGATGGCGCGCCAGGCGGCGCCGTCGAGATCGTCGTACTGGCCGCTCCGGAGCGACCAGAGGAAGGCGACGAGACCGGCGAGACCGAGCATCAGCGCCAGCGGTACCAGGATGACCAAAATTTCCATCACACGATCTCCCGCGAGGCGTTGCGCGCACGCAGCGAATTCAGCATGACCAGGATCGATGATCCGCTCATGGCGGCAGCCGCGATCAGGGGCGTCACGACTCCGCTGATCGCGACCGGCACCGCGAGTAAATTGTAGCCGATCGCAAGCCAGAGATTCTGCCGCATCAAGTGCAGCGCCTTGCGTGACGCATCGATAGCGGCGACGACCGGGGCCAGCGGCCGGCCGAGGAAGACGAGATCGGCGGTCGCCTGGCTCAAATGCGCGGCCGAGATCGGCGACATCGAGACATGGGCCGCCGCCAGCGAGGGCGCATCGTTCATGCCGTCGCCGATCATCAAGACCTTCATGCCCCGCTGCTTCAAGACCTCGATCCGCGCGATCTTGTCAGCCGGCGTCACCCCGGCCCGCCATTCGGAGACGCCCAACGCGTGGGCCGCCGCGATCACCGCCGGTTCACGGTCGCCGGAGAGAATCTCGATGCCGATATTGCGCGCCTTCAGCGCCGCGATCACAGCCTGCGCATCGGGACGGAGGCCCTGGCGCACAGAGAGGATGAATTTTTCGCCACTCTTGCTGAAAGCCACGACGGAGGCTTCGGGATCGAGATTTGTCACATTGGAGACCAGCATCTCGGCGCCGCAGAAAGACGGACGGCCGAGGCGAATCTCGATGCCATCGACGACAGCGCGCACGCCCTGGCCGGCCTCCTCGACCGCGCCGACGATCGGCGATCTGGCGTCGCAGGCCTGCGCGACCGCGGCGGCGACCGGATGATGGCTCGACAGCGCGAGCCGTCCGGCAAGCTCAAAGATATCAGCGGGGATATCGGCCGCATTCATCACTTCGAGATCGGGCAGCGTCAGCGTCCCGGTCTTGTCGAAGATGACGTGATCGGCTTCCGCGAGACGCTCGATGGCATCGCCGGAATTCAGCAGGACACCCGCCTTGAACATCGCGCCCGAGGCCACTGTCTGCACCGTCGGAATGGCGAGTCCGAGCGCGCAGGGACAGGTAATGATCAGCACCGCGACGCCGGTCACGATCGCATCATGCCAGCCGGCGCCCGCAATGACCCAGCCGAGGATGGTGACGAGCGCGGTGGCATGCACCACGGGCGCGTAGAGTCGCGAGGCGCGGTCGGCGAGCCGCATGTAGCGCGAGCGCGCCTGCAGCGCATTGTCGAGCAGCCGGGTGATCTCGGCGAGCAGCGTCGCCTCGGAGGCCGCCGAGACCCGCACCCGCAAGCTGCCCGAGATGTTCATCGATCCCGCATAGACCGGCGTGCCTTGGCCTGCCGTGACGTAGAGCGTCTCGCCGGTGATCAGGCTCTGGTCGATCTCGGAACGGCCCTCGATCACGGTGCCGTCGACCGCGCAACGCTCCCCGGGCCGCAGCAGGACGATGTCGCCGGGATAGAGCGCGGCTACCGGCACTTGAGATATCTCGTCGGGCCCGACGAACTTGGCCGCGGTCTCCGCCTTGAGCGCGGCGAGATTGCCCGCGACCGCGCGGGTCCGCCGCCGCATGTTCTGGTCGAGGACGCGGCCGACCAAGAGGAAAGTGAGCAGCATGATTGCCGCGTCGAAATAGGCGTGCTCGGCGTGGTTGATGGTCTCGACCACGGACATGCCGAGCGCCAGCGTCACGCCAATCGAGATCGGCACGTCCATGTTGGTGGTCTTGGCCGACAGCGCGCGCCAGGCCGAGCGGAAGAACGGCTGGCCGGCATAGGCCGCCGCCGGCAGTGCGATCAGCGCCGATAGCCAGTGGAAGAAATCGCGCTGCTCCGGCAGCATGTCCGAGACGTTGCCGGACCACACGGGGATCGACAGCATCATCACGTTCATGGTGGCGAACGCGGCGACGCCGAGGCAGCGCAACAGGAAGCGGGATTCGGCGACCTCGGTCGCCTCCGCGCTCTCGGTCTCGTAAGGATAGGCCTTGTAGCCGAGTTCCTCGAGGCGGTCGATGAAGCGGGCCGGATCGAGCGTGCCCGCCTTCCATTCCAGCGCAACGCGCCGGTCGGTGAGGTTCACACGCGCCAGCGTGACGTCGGGAATGGCGGACAGCCCGCGCTCGATCTTGGCCATGCAGCCGGCGCAGTGAACGCCCTCGACCGCGAGATCGATGTGCTGGACGCCCTCGCCCGCAGTCCGGACGTAATGCGAAAAGTCCCGCGAGACGTGCATGGCAAAATCCTTCAGTTCAGGATCACGCGGTTGCGCGACATGAACACGCGCGTTCCCCGCGCCTCGCCCTCGATCACGAGGTCCCACTGGCCCGGCGCGACCGATGCGGCATTGCCGCGATAGAGGCCGATGCCGGCCTCCGAGAGCTCGATGGCGAGATCGGCGCGCTTGTCGGTCGGCCGCTCCAGGCGGCCGCCGAATTTCAGTCCGGCGATCGGCTGACCGCTGGCGTCGCGCGCCTCGACCTGAAGCAAGGCGCCGCCATCGGCGCGGCGCTCGACATGGGCGTTGACCTTCCATTTGCGCGCGGTCTGGTCCTGGGCCGCCGAGATCTCGCGGTCATAGGTCAAGCCCGCGGCATAGGGGCTGTCGACGTCCGTCCCTGGCAGCGTCGCGATCGCAAGCTTCATCATGGTCACGTTGACCCCGATCACGACGCCGAAGAAGGCGACCAGCATCAGAAACACCTTGGTTCCGGTCAGCGGCTTGGTTGCCATGGCGGGCTCCTGATCCTACGGCGCGACGAAATTGTCGGTGGCGCTGGCGACTTCGCCGAGGCCGATATCGGTGACGTGAAAGCGAACCGGGATCGACTTTTCCGTGTTGCCCTCCGCCGGCGCGGTCACGAGCAGTCGCAGCTCGCTGGTGGAGTCGCGCGGAACCACGATCATCGGCCGGTCCGGCGTCACGGAATCGATCCCTATGACATGGATCGTCGCATTGACCGGACCGTTCGCGTCGATCGCGATGACGCGGTCGTAGCCGCTCTTGTTGAGCAGCCGCACCGTGTAGGCGTTGCGGATCGAGCCGTCGCTGAGCCTGACCGCGACCGGATTGCGGTCGTGCAGCACGTTGACGTCGAGCAGGCTGCGGGTCGCCAACGTATAGATCATGATGCCGCCGACCGCCGCGATGATCGCGCTGTAGGCGACGGTGCGGGCCCGGACGATGCGATAGACCGGCGCCTTGCCTTGCTGGCGGCGCTGGATGTTGACGTCGTTGTCATAGCCGATCAGCCGCTTCGGCCGGCCGATCTTCGTCATCACGTTGTCGCAGGCGTCGATGCAGAGCCCGCACTGGATGCATTCGAGCTGCGGTCCATTGCGAATGTCGATGCCGGTCGGACACACGGCGACGCATTGATAGCAGTCGACGCAGTCGCCGACTTGCTCGCCGAGCGCGCGCAGCTCCGCCGCCTTCTTCACCGACGTACGCTTCTCGCCGCGATCGTAACGATAGGTCACGTTCAGCGCCCATTCGTCGGTGAGCGCGGCCTGGATCCGCGGCCACGGGCACATATAGGTGCAGACCTGCTCGCGCATGAAGCCGGCGAGCACGTAGGTCGTAGCGGTCAGGATGCCGATCCAGATATAGGCGATCATCGGCGCCTGGAAGGTGACGAGTTCCCTAACCAGCGTCGGTGCGTCGTTGAAATAGAGCACCCAGGCGCCGCCGGTCCACCAGCCGATCAAGAGCCAGATCGAATGCTTGAGCACGATCTCGGAGATGCGCTCCAGCTTCATCGGGTCGGACGATTTGTCCTTCTTCATCCGCTCGCGTCGGTCGCCCTCGATCAGACGCTCGACCGCATAGAACAGGTCTGTCCACACCGTCTGCGGACAGAGATAGCCGCACCAGATGCGGCCGCCGACCGAGTTCATCAGGAATAGCGCCACCGCGGCGACGATCAGCAGGCCGGTGAAGTAGTAGACCTCCTGCGGCCACAGCTCGATGAAGAAGAAATAGAAGCGGCTGTTGGGAAGATCGATCAGCACCGCCTGGCTCGGAGCACCGAGGCCGCGGTTCCAGCGCACGAACGGCAGGAAGTAGTAGACGCCGAGGCAGAACGCCATCAGGCCCCATTTGATCCGGCGGAAGGTGCCGGAGATGCTCTGGGGATAGACTTTCTTCTGGGCCACATAGAGCGGCCCGTTGTCATCGTCTAATGGGAGCTCTTTTGGGTTCACGGTCCTGTTCATCGCCTGCAGCTTTCGAAAGGTGCGATAAAACCTAGACCCGACACCGCCGCGTCAGTTGATCCAGCGCAAGCGGGGGCGTTTTTGTTCGCCCCCGCTTGCTGCCGGTTGGCTATTTTCCGCCGCCCAGGGAATGGACGTAAACTGCCATCGCCTTGATGGTGGCGGGATCGAGCCGGCCTTCCCAGGCCGGCATCACGCCCGCGCGGCCTTGGCTGATGGTCTCGATCAGCGTCGCCTCGTCCGAACCATAGAGCCAGATCTTGTCCGTCAAATTGGGGGCGCCCATCTCCGGGTTGCCCTTGCCGCCGTCGCCATGGCAGGCGACGCAATTCTCCGCGAAGATCTTCTCGCCCTTGGCCGCGTCATAGCCCTTGCGGGTCGGAAGGCCCGACAATGCCCGGACATAGTTGGCGGCCGTGACGATCTCGTCCGGTTTCAGCACGCCGTCCTTGCCGAATGCGAGCATCTGGCCTTCGTGCGCCTTGGCATGGCCGGAGCGTGCGCCGAACTGGATGGTCTGCATGATCTGGTCGAGCGTGCCGCCCCACAGCCAGTCGTCGTCGTTCAGGTTGGGATAGCCCTTGGCACCGGCGCCGCCTGAGCCGTGACATGGCGCGCAATTGTCACCGAACACGGTCTTGCCCTTGGCGCGCGCGAGCGCCAGCAGCGCCGGATCCTTCTCGATGTCGGCGAGCGAGGCCGAGCCCAGGGCAACCATCTTGGCTCCGCGGATCGTCTCGAGGTTGGCGAGCTCGACCGCAACGTCGGCACGCGAGGAGTACCCCATCACGCCGTGCGTATTGCCCGAGATCAGCGGCCAGGCCGGATACACGATCCAGTAGCCGATCGCCCAGACGATGGTGAGGTAGAAGGTGATTACCCACCAGCGCGGCAGCGGCGTGTTGAGCTCCTTGATGCCGTCCCACTCATGTCCGGTCGTGGACCTCCCGGAGACGGGATCGATGTCGCTATGATGATCGGTCATGATCTCTTACTCCTCCCGCAACGGCAGGTGTGCCGCTTCGTCGAAAGCTGCCTTGTTACGGGGCCAGAATGCGTAGGCGATGATCGCGACAAAGATCGCGACGAACACCGGCGTCCAGATCGTGGTCACGAGACCGGACGCGAGATTGTCGAGGGTCAGGATGGCTTTCATCGTTGGTGCCTTCTCAGCGAAGATTGGCTTTCTCGTTGTAGATCTTGAAGTCGACCAGCGTGCCGAGCATCTGGAGATAGGCGATCAGTGCGTCCATCTCGGTCGGCGTGCCGGCCTTGCCGTCGAAGTTGCGCACCACGGCCTTGGCGTAGCGCTTGGTGAAAGCGTCGGAGCCGGCATTGTCAGGATCGGCCTGGGCCTTCATGTCGGCGCCCGCATTGGCGATCTGGTCGTCGGTGTAAGGCGTGCCGACGGTCCGCAGCGTGCGCATGTGGTCGGCGATCGTGTCCGGATCGACCTCGGTCTTGCTGAGGAATGGATAGCCCGGCATCACCGACTGCGGCACGATTGCGCGCGGGTTGGTCAGATGGGTGACGTGCCAGTCGTCGGAATATTTGGCGCCGACGCGGGCAAGATCGGGACCGGTGCGCTTCGAGCCCCACTGGAACGGATGGTCGTACATGCTTTCGGCGGCCAGCGAGAAATGACCGTAGCGCTCGACCTCGTCGCGCAAGGGGCGGATCATCTGCGAATGGCAGAGATAGCAGCCCTCGCGGACGTAGACGTTGCGCCCGGCGAGCTCCAGCGGAGTATACGGCCTGATCCCGTCGACCGCCTCGATCGTGCTCTTGAGGTAGAACAGCGGGGTGATCTCGACGAGACCGCCGATCGCGATCACCAGCAGGATGCCGACGACCAGGATGATCGAGTTCTTTTCGAAGATTTGGTGGCGTGTCCAGAACGACATGGAAAACTCCTCATTCCGCCGGCTGGAGAGCGACGGGCATCTGGACTTCCTGTTCGCCGACGCGAACCGTCATCCAGAGATTATAGGCCATGATCAGCGCGCCGATCAGGAACAGCCCGCCGCCGGCTGCGCGGATGATGTAGAAGGGATGCATCGCCTCGACGGTCTCGATGAAGGAATATTCGAGGAAGCCGAGCGAGGTGTAGGCGCGCCACATCAGGCCCTGGAGAATGCCGGACACCCACATCGCCGAGATGTAGAGGACGATGCCGAGCGTCGCGATCCAGAAGTGCCAGTTGACGAGCTTGAGGCTGTAGAGGCCCTTCCGATTCCAGATCCAGGGCACCAGGCAGTAGAGCGCGCCAAAGGAGACGAAGCCCACCCAGCCGAGCGCGCCGGAGTGCACGTGGCCGATGGTCCAGTCGGTGTAGTGGCTGAGCGAATTGACCACCTTGATCGACATCATCGGGCCTTCGAAGGTCGACATGCCGTAGAAGGCGACGGAGACCACGAGCATGCGCAGCACGGGATCGGTGCGCAGCTTGTCCCAGGCGCCCGACAGCGTCATCAGGCCGTTGATCATGCCGCCCCAGGACGGCATCCACAGCATGATGGAGAAGGTCATGCCGAGCGTCTGGGTCCAGTCCGGCAGCGCTGTGTAGTGCAGATGGTGCGGGCCGGCCCAGATGTAGAGGAAGATCAGCGCCCAGAAGTGGATGATCGAGAGGCGGTAGGAGTAGATCGGCCGCTCGGCGCGCTTCGGGATGAAGTAGTACATGATGGCGAGGAAGCCGGCGGTCAGGAAGAAGCCAACCGCGTTGTGGCCGTACCACCACTGGAACATGGCGTCCTGGATGCCGCCCCAGGCGATGTAGGATTTCGAGCCGAACACCGAGACCGGCAGCGCCGGGTTGTTGCCGAGATGCAAGACCGCAATCGTCACGATGAAAGCGAGATAGAACCAGTTCGCGACGAAGATGTGCGGCTCCTTGCGCTTGATGATCGTGGCAAGGAAGACCAGCAGATAGGTGACCCAGACGATGGTGAGCCACAGATCGGCGTACCATTCCGGCTCGGCATATTCCTTCGACTGAGTGACGCCGAGCAGATAGCCGGTGCCGGCGATCAGGATGAAGAAGTTGTAGCCTACGACGACGAACCAGGGCGCGAGATCGCCTGCAAGGCGAACGCGGCAGCTCTTCTGGACGACGTAGAAGGAGGTCGCGATCAGGACGTTGCCGCCGAAAGCGAAGATCACCGCGGACGTGTGCAGCGGACGCAGGCGGCCGAAGCTGGTCCAGGGCAGATCGAAGTTCAGCGCCGGCCACGCCAGTTGCGAGGCGATGATGAGGCCGACGAGAAAGCCGGCAATGCCCCAGAACATCGCCATGACCGAGGAGAACTTGATCGGCCCCATGTTGTAATTGGGGCGCCCATTGATCTCCGCAGGCGGCAGCGCCGCCGGCCGGTCGAGGTAGCGGTTGATGATGCAGAAGACCGCGGCCAGGCTCGCCGCCGCGCTCAGCGCGGCATGGAAGGCGAAGGGCGCATCGAGCGCCTTGGCCGAGGCAATCACGCAGAGGAAGGCGGTGACCGCGAACACGACAGCCAGGCCGCTTTCACCTGACGTCATGGACTTGGAGATGGAGGGCTGGCTCATGCGGATTCTCTCTGAAAGAACACAGGGGCCAGAAACCACATTCACCCTCGCGGGGAATTGATTGAAATCAAGGGAGATGGATTTCTGTTAATGTGGGCGATGCGGCGCCAGTTGCAGTGCCCTCTCCCCTTGCGGGAGAGGGCAGCGAGGACCGTCCCGCACACTCACTTGGGTGAGGGGTTGGTCCCGCACGAAGAGTCTTTCGGGGGAGAAAAACCCCTCATCCGGCGCCATAGCCGCAGCTTCGCTCCGGCCTTCTTAAGAACGGCGGCCGAAGGCCGCCTATGCCACCTTCTCCCACAGGGGGAGAAGGGAAGAAAAAGAATCTTCCGTAAAATCACGCAGCCGCCTTGTCACTCCCGTGCCGTCGCCTTGAGCGCCGTAATGACGTCCTCGCGAGCGACGATTCCGACCAGCTTCTGCGCGCCATTGAGCACGATGATGCTCCTGATGCGGTGCTCGACCATGATCTGGAGCACGCGCGTCAGCCGGGTGTCGGGGCTGACATAGATAAAGTCGGGCGTCATGACGTCGCCGATCTTACGGCTCATCAGGTCGTGATAGCGCGGCAGCATCTGGCTCGGCGTGAAGGCGAAGCACTTCAGGATGTCGAATTTGGTGACGATGCCGACGACCTGTCCGTCGTCCTCGACGGGATAGGAATTGAAATCGTCGCGTTCGAACATCTCGCTGAGCGCGAGCAGGTCGAGGTCGCGCCTCACCGTCCTGACGTCGTGCGTCATGTAGCCGTCGACGGTCTGTTCAAGGAATCTGTACACGGCGCGTCCTCTTTGATTCGTCTTGCATCGCTCCCGCGTCAGTGCGACAGCAGCACGCAGCGGGCAGATTGAGTGACCAGATACTGGGTGACGCCGCCGAGGATCAGTTCGCGGAAGCGCGAATGACCGTAGGCGCCGGCGACGACCAGGCTGGCGCCGACATCGCCCGCAACTTTCTCCAGTTGCCCGGCGACGGTTTCGTTCCGGGCCGCTTCGGAAACGCGCGCCGTCGCAGTCACGCCGTGGCGGGCAAGCCACGCCGTCACGTCGGTCGCGCCGGCGACCACGGCAGGGCGGTCGTCGTCGCCTTCAGGAATTGCGAGGACAGTGACATCCCTGGCCTTGCGCAGGATCGGCAGCGCATCGGCGAGCGCCCGCCGCGCTTCCGGCGTATCCTTCCACGCCACCAGGATGCTGCGCAGGTCGAGCCAGTTGACGCCGTCGGGCACGACCAGGATTGGCCGGCCGGCTTGCATCACCAGATCCTTGGGGCTCGCGAGCGCGAAGGCGTCGGAGAAGGCCGGGCTCTGCCCGCCGGTGACGATGATGTCGGCGCAACGCGCCTGGGTGAACGTAAAGCGCGCCGGGAAATCCATGGCGCTGCGCCATTCCACGTGTCCGCCGCGATTCCTGATTGCGGCGCGGAATTGCGCCTCGAGTTCGCCCAGGCGTCGCCTGACGGAGGCCTCTCCCTCATCGATCAGTCCCTGCGCTACGGTGCCGTCGCTGAAATAGAGCGGCGGGGCGAACTGCGCCGCAGCAACGCCGATGATCGACGCCTCAAATCGTTCGGCAAGCTCGCCCGCGACCTGAAGCCGCGCGTCGTTGGACTGATCGAGCGCCAGGCTGACCATTACGGTCGCGTATGTCATCGGAGTCTCCGGGGCAATGAGCTTTGATCCGATCGTAGGCCCGCCGCCGGCTGGCAGGATGAGATAGATCAAGCCCACGGAGCACCACGCCACGGGGAATCTGCCGATGGTCTAAGATATCGGAACTTGCCTCCAGCCCGTCCTTGGGCGACATTGCCTCAGCGGTAACAGTATGCGGCCCCCCGCATGAGCATGGGAGTGATCGCTTGGCGCCAACCCGTGTAATTCATCCGGGAGATGACAGTCTGGGCGAGCATTTCCGCGTCCGAATCGAAGGATTTGGCGTCGGCACCTGGGATCTCGATCTCAAGACACTCGAATTGGAGTGGTCGGAGACGGCCAGAATCCTGTTCGGAATCGAATCTGGCCAATCGGTGAGTTACGCGCTGTTCCTGTCCCGGCTGGAGCCCAACGACCGCGAGCGGATCGAGATCGCGATCCGGCGCGTCTCCGAACGGGGCGGCAGCTTCGACGTGTCGTTCAAGGTCACGGGGGCGTCGGGCAAAGGGCAGTGGATCCGCGCACGCGCGGGGCTGATTCGGGACGAGGCCGGCGCCGCCCGGCATCTCAGCGGCATCTTTCTTGACATTGATGAGGAGAAGCAGGTCGAGGAGGCCCTTCGCACCCGCGAGAACCACCTCCGCTCGATCCTGCAGACGATTCCCGACGCCATGATCGTCATCGACGGCCACGGCATCATCCAGCTGTTCAGCTCGGCGGCCGAGCGCCTGTTCGGCTGGGCCGAGCCGGAGGTGATCGGCCAGAACGTGCGCATCCTGATGCCGGAGCCCGACAACTCGCGTCACGACGGCTACATCGCGCGCTACCGGACAACGGGCGACCCGCACATCATCGGCATCGGCCGCATCGTGACCGGCAAGCGGCGCGACGGCACGACCTTCCCGATGCACCTGTCGATCGGCGAGATGCAGTCGGGCGGCGAGCCCTATTTCACCGGTTTCGTCCGCGATCTCACCGAGCATCAGCAAACCCAGGCGCGGCTCCAGGAACTGCAGTCCGAGCTCGTCCACGTCTCGCGGTTGAGCGCGATGGGCGAAATGGCGTCCGCGCTCGCCCACGAGCTCAACCAGCCGCTGGCAGCGATCAGCAACTACATGAAGGGGTCGCGGCGGCTGCTCGCCGGAAGCCAGGATCCGAATACACCGAAGATCGAGAGCGCGCTGGACCGCGCCGCCGAGCAGGCGCTGCGCGCCGGCCAGATCATCCGCCGCTTGCGCGACTTCGTCTCCCGCGGCGAATCCGAGAAAAGGG
Organism: Bradyrhizobium sp. MV1.5; assembly: GCF_055807615.1. NCBI lineage: Bacteria > Pseudomonadati > Pseudomonadota > Alphaproteobacteria > Hyphomicrobiales > Nitrobacteraceae > Bradyrhizobium > Bradyrhizobium sp. MV1.5. Next base: position 78,531 of record NZ_JBVVPL010000021.1, read on the forward strand.
TCGAGAGCCTGTCCAAGCTGATCGAGGAGGCCGGCGCGCTCGGGCTCGCCGGCGCGCGCGAGCAGAACGTACAGCTCCGTTTCAGCCTCAATCCCAACGCCGATCTCGTGCTCGCCGACCGGGTGCAAATCCAGCAGGTGCTGGTCAACCTGTTCCGCAATGCGCTGGAAGCGATGGCGCAGTCGCCGCGGCGCGAGCTCGTCGTCACCAACTCTCGCGTCGCCGACGACATGATCGAGATCGAGGTCTCCGATTCCGGCTCCGGCTTCCAGGACGACGTCATGCCAAACCTGTTTCAGACTTTTTTCACCACCAAAGACACCGGCATGGGCGTGGGACTGTCCATCAGCCGCTCGATCATCGAGGCTCACGGCGGCCGGATGTGGGCCGAGAGCAACGTATCGGGTGGGGCGACATTCCGCTTCACGTTGCCGGCAGCCGACGAGAACTGATCCATGACGACCAAGGGAATCATCTACGTCATTGACGACGACGAGGCGATGCGGGATTCGCTGAATTTCCTGCTGGATTCAGCTGGCTTCGGCGTCACATTGTTCGACAACGCGCAGAGTTTTCTCGACGCCCTGCCCGGCCTCGCCTTCGGTTGCGTCGTCTCCGACGTGCGGATGCCCGGCATCGATGGGATCGAGCTTCTCAAGCGCCTGAAGGCCCAGCGCAGCCGGTTTCCGATCCTGATCATGACCGGCCATGGCGACGTGCCGCTCGCGGTCGAGGCGATGAAGCTCGGTGCCATGGATTTCCTGGAAAAGCCGTTCGAAGATGACCGCCTCGTCGCCATGATCGAATCCGCGATCCGCGAGGGCGAGCCAGCGGCCAAGAACGAGGCCATCGCCCAGGACGTCGCCGCTCGCGTCGCTTCCCTGAGCCCCAGGGAACGCCAGGTCATGGAGGGGCTGATCGCGGGCCTCTCCAACAAGCTGATCGCCCGCGAGTACGACATCAGCCCGCGGACCATCGAAGTCTACCGGGCCAATGTGATGACCAAGATGCAGGCCAACAGCCTGTCCGAGCTGGTCCGGCTAGCGATGCGCGCCGGAATGCTCAACGATTGAAGTCAACAGGAGTTGAGGCAAGTCAAAACCCTCCGCTCGCCCTGTGCTACCAGATCGGAATGATTGCGATCAGCTCCCATCCCGAGCGGCTCCAGATGTCATCACCCGCAAAGCCAACCGTCTATGTGGTCGACGATGACGCCGCTGTGCTCGGCTCGCTGAAGTTCTTGTTGGAAACCGACGGTTTTGCCGTGCGGACCTTCAGGAACGCCACGGCGCTGCTCAATGCGGCGAGCCCGTCCGGTGCAGACTGTTACGTGATCGACTACAAAATGCCCGACATCAACGGCATCGAGCTGGCCGGGCGACTGCGCCAGTCCGAGGGCGATACCCCGGTGATCCTGATCACCGGCTATCCCGACTCGAATATCTCGGCCCGGGCGGCGGCCGCGGGCGTGAATGAAGTGATTCTGAAGCCGCTTCTGGACGAAAACCTGGTCAAACGCATTCGCCACGCCATCCAGAACCGGGTCCATAGCTGACCTACGGGATTCTACGTAAGGCAACACCCTTAAGATATCTCGCGAAATTTTCGAGGCACCCGATACCGCGTACCAAGGCGTCATCACAACGGAGATGGCGCAGATGCTGACCCAGACCTTCAACACCCCGGCGATCAACACCCCGATCGGTGGCAAGATCGCACCCGCCCATCCCGTCTCCGATCAGTTCGGCGCGATCGCCGGCCATGTAGGCCTCGTGGCCACCGAGTTCTCCTACCGCAAGGAAGAGGAGATCTATGGTGAGGACGAGCCGGCTGAGTATGTCTATCAGGTCGTCACCGGCGCCGTGCGCAGCTACAAGCTTCTCTCCGACGGCCGCCGCCAGATCGGCTCCTTCCACCTTCCCGGCGATGTGTTCGGCCTCGAATCCGGCACCACGCACCGCCTTGCCGCTGAAGCTATCATCGACACAACGGTGCGCCTCGTGAAGCGCGCGAGCCTCGAGAAGGCCGCAGCCACCGACGTCCAGGTCGCCCGCAAGCTCTGGGCGATGACCGCCGGTGAACTTCGCCACGCCGAAGACCACATGCTGCTGCTGGGCCGCAAGACCGCGATGGAGCGCGTCGCCACCTTCCTGCTCGAAATGGACCGTCGCCTCGCGGTTGCCGGCATGATGGCGCTGCCGATGTGCCGCCGCGACATCGGCGACTATCTCGGTCTCACGCTCGAGACCGTCTCGCGCGCGCTGTCGCAGCTTCACGCCCAGGGCATTCTCGGCTTCTCGGGCGCCCGCCAGATCGTGCTGCGCAACCGCGCACGCCTGCACAATCTCGACGCCTGATCTCCCCTCTCCCACCCGCTCATGGCCGGCTGAATTGGTTCAGCCGGTCATTTCTTTTGCTGCGACCATGCCCTTGCGCCGCGTCTCCGGCATCACAAGCAGAATAAGCAGAAGTCCCGTCGCCGCGACGCCGGACAGTCCGGTGAACGCCATGGCATTTCCGAATTTATCGCTGACATAGCCGCCAAGCGCGGTGCTCATCGACGCGCCGATGCCCATTGCGGTGCCGACGATGCCCTGCGCGAGGTTGAAATGGCCGCTCCCGAAGGCGACGTCGGCCACGATCAACGGGATCATCACCGCGAACACCGCCGCGGTGAGGCCGTCGAACACCTGCACCAGCACCAGCAGATACGGATCGCGCACGGTCGCGAACAGCAGACCGCGAATCGTCAGCGCCGCGAATCCGATCAGCAGCAGCGGCCTGCGGCCCCACGCTTGCGCCTTGCGCCCTACGCTCGGCGACAGCAGCGCCACGATCGCCTGCGGCACGACGATGCAAAAAGCGACGAGCACCGTCGCCCACTCGCTCGATCGCGCCGTCACCGCGCTTGCCATCAGCGGCATCATCGAGGCGTTCGCGAGCTGCAACAGGAGCACGCTGAGCGCAAAGACGATGAGCGGGCGCTGCCGGATCAGATGCCATATATTGGTGTCGCCGCGATCCTCCGCCTCGCGCGGCATCTCGCCGTGACAGCGCGCGATGTCGACCTCATGCTCGCGGATGCGAGAGAGCGCGATCAAGGTGGGGATTGCGAGCAGGAAGGTGACCAGGAATACCGAGCGGCTCGACAGCAGATAGCCGGCCGTTCCCATCACCGCGGCCGCAACGCCGTTGCCAAGCGAAGCAAAGCGCGCGTTGCGGCCGAGACGCTCGCCGATCGCGAGCGGGCCGACCAGACCGAGGCTGATCGCCGCGATCGCCGGTCCGAGCACGCAGCTCGCTGCCGCGTGCAAGGTGGCCGCAGCCACCACCACGGGGAAGATCGGCATCGCCGCATAGGCGAGCGCGCAGCAGCCGATGGTGGCGATCGCGAGACCTGCGACCAGTCGCTCGGATTTCGCAGCATCGATAATGGCGCCGCCCGGCATCTGGCCGATCAGCGCAACGATGCCGCCGATCGACAGCACGAGGCCGATCTCGACCTGGGTCCATTTCTGGGTCGTCAGATAGACGGCGATAAACGGCCCGAATCCGGTCTGCACGTCGGCGAGGAAGAAGATGAACCAGTCGAGGCCGCGCAGGCTCTGGCGCGACGGCGCCGGAATGGCGGCAGGCGACAGCGAAACGTTGTCCTGCTCAACGCGGCCCTCGCGATCCGCATGATTCGGCTTCCTCGACAACAGCACCGGCGGCCATCCCTCCCCGCGCCTCACTGAACAGCTTGCAGCGGCTGCAGGCTGCCGGACGCGCCGAGCACCACCATCGGCGTGTCCTCCTTGTATTCCGGCGCGGCTGCGACCTGTGCCTTGGTCAATTCCAGCGTGATGCTGTCCTTCTTGTTGACGATCTTGCCGAACCGCATCGCGTTCCAGTCCACCACGATCTTGCGGCTGCCGACGCCGAGGAAGCCGCCGAAATCGATCACGGCGGCGCGCACGTGCCCGCTCCGGTCGACGATGACGTCGACGATGCGGCCCATGTCCTCGTTCGCCGCGCTGAGCACGTCACGGCCAAGCACACCGTGCGCATCGCTCGCGCCAATGATCGTCACCGACGGCGGTGGCGCGGCATTCTTTGGCGTGACGGGGACCGCCGACGCCGGCGGCTGCGCCGTCGGCGGTGCATTCGCTTCGGTCGAGGGTGCGGGCGACTCCTCCGCGGCGCGTGACACGGCGAGCGTCATTCCGCAGACGATCACGACGCCCAGGGCCAACCATCCGGCGGTACGCATGCACCCTCCTTCCGGCGCGCCGCTAGCGCGCCAGCACGATCGAGACCTGGATCTGGCCACGCGTGCGCAACACCTCCAGCGCCACGTCGTCGCCATGGCGGCTGACGCGCAGGTCCACGCTGGACTCGCCCAGACGCAGATCGCGCAAGATCACCTCGTGCAGAAACGCCGGCAGATGCGGATTGCGCAGCCGGATCTCGCCGCGCGCCACGTCGAACTCGATGCCCAGCGCCGCCTCCAATAGCGTGAACGCCGTTGCGCTGGCCCATGCCTGCGGCGCGCAGGCGACCGGATAGAGCGTCGGGCCCCGCCGCTTTTCGCGCCGGAAGCCGCAGAACAATTCGGGCAAGCGGCGCAGATCCATGTAGGTCGCGGCGTCGAACAGTCCCTTGAAGACATGCGCGACCGAATGCTTGAGCCCGTAGCGCGCGAGCCCGAGCGCGATCAGCGCATTGTCGTGCGGCCAGATCGACCCGTCATGATAGGACATCGGATTGTAACGCACCTCGCCGACAGCGACGGTGCGGATGCCCCAGCCCGAAAAGAAATGCGGCCGCATCAAATCGGCGGCAACGAGGCGCGCGCGGTCCTCGCGGATCATGCCGCTGAACAGGATCTGGCCGGCGTTCGAGGTCCGCACCTTGCAAGGCCGCTTCTTGCCGTCGAGCGCAAGCGCATAGGTGCCGAGTTCCTCGCACCAGAACGCGGCCTCGAAACGCTTGGCCAGCGTCTTGGCCTCGACCTCGAGCTTCTTGGCGAGATCGGGCTTGCCGAGCCGGAGCGCGCAACGCGCGGCGCGCCGCTTGGCGGCGAAGACGTAACCTTGCACTTCGGCAAGCGCGAGATTGCCTTCCGCAAGCTGGCCATCGGCATGGAAGATCGCGTCGTAGGAATCCTTCCAGCCCTGGTTGGCGAGGCCCTTTTCCGTGGCGCGCTGATATTCGACGAAGCCGTCCTTGTCGGGGTCCCCCGGACCGTCGATCCAGGCCAGCCCCGCCTCGATGGCCGGCCACAGCTCGGTCAATGTCTTCTCGTCGCCGGTGCGCTCGAAATAGCTTCCTGCCAGCAGGACGAACAAGGCCGTGGAATCGACGCTGCCGTAATATTGCGCGAACGGCACCTCGCGCAGCGCCGCCATCTCGCCCCCGCGCATCTCATGCAGGATCTTGCCCGGCGCGGCATCGGCGAGCGGATCGACCGCTTTGGCCTGGAAATGAGCGAGCCGCCGCAGCACGCCCTTGGCGATTCGCGGATCGACCCACAGCATCTGTAGCGCGGTGATCAGCCCGTCGCGGCCGAACGTCGTCGAGTACCAGGGAATCCCCGCATAGGGATAGCGGCCCTGCGGCGTCTCCGTCATCAGCATGTTGAGGTCGGCCATGGCTTGGCACAGCACCTCGTTGAAGATGTTGTTGGAGGTCTCGATGCTGGCGGCGCCCATCGTCGATCGGCGCATCTCGCGGCGGTGGGCGAGCAGGCTTCTGAAAAAGCGCGCCGGCTTCTCCGCGACCGGCCGATTGCAGGATACGGCCACGAACAGGGATTTCGACTCATGAGGGTCGAGTTCGAGCTGCCAGGTCGCGGCGTTCACCGACAATTTCGTCGGGCGCGGATCGAAATGCAGGCCCGTGGTGCGCTCGGCGTCATCAAGACCGCGGTAGTCGAACAGTACGTCGGTCGGTCCCAATAGCCGGCTTGAGCCGATGCCACGGCGCGGGCGCCGCTCGCCGCGGACTTCGAACAGATCGGCGAAATCGTTGTCGAACAGCAGCGTCAGCGCGAAAGCGGCCGGGCGGTCGCCGTGGTTCTGCACGCCGATGCGCTGATAGGCGGTGCCGCGCCACAGGAAGATCGTGCGTACGATGTGCAGCAGGTCCTTTTGCAGCACGAGGCTGCCCTGCCGGTAGATATCCGGATTGGTAAGATCGACGGTCAGGGCTGAATTGTCGTCGCGCAGGTTCGAGCCCAGCAGCAACGGCTGGAGATCGTCGAGCACGAGCTCGAGCCTCGCAAGGTAGCGCGTGTCGTGATGAAACAGGCCATCGGGACCGCCGGCCGAAGCGCCGATGTCGCCATGGCTGTCGAGCACGATAAAGGTGTCGTCGTGCTTGAGTGAACGCCGCGGCCGCGCCGACGGTCCCGTCATCGGGATATAGAAAGGCTGCTCCGCGACCTGGTCCACGGTCCGCGTCACGGAGACGAATTGGGTAACGGCTTCAGCCGACATCAGCAGCTCCCCTGCGCTTGTTTCGACACGCAACCGACTCGAACGCGACTGTTGGTTTACGCGGCGGCTTGGGCGAGCCGGCTCATTTCCTGCGTGACCAGCTCACGATAGGGCCCGTGGCCCTGCATCAGACGCTCGGGCGACCCGTCCTCGATGATCTTACCACCCCTCAACACGACCACGCGATCGAAATTGCGCAGGGTCGCGAGGCGATGCGCGATCGCGATGACCGTGCGGCCGCGCATCAGCCGCGACAACGCCTCGCGGATCGCCTCCTCGGATTCGCTGTCGAGCGCGGCGGTCGCCTCGTCCAGCAGCAGGATCGGCGCGTCCTTCAGGAAGGCGCGCGCAATCGCGATGCGCTGGCGCTGGCCGCCGGACATCTTGACGCCGCGGTCGCCGACCATGGTGTCGAGACCGCCAGGCAGGCTTTCGACGAAATCGCCGCGTGCCGAAATCGCGGCACGCAGCACCTCGTCGTCGGTCGCGTTCGGGCGACCATAGCGGATGTTCTCGCGAATTGAGCGGTGGAACAGCGAGATGTCCTGCGGCACGACGGAGATCGCCTCGCGCAGGCTCTGCTGCGTCACCTTGGAAATGTCCTGGCCGTCGATGGTGATGCTGCCCTCGTCGGTATCGTAGAAGCGCTGCAGCAGCGTGAACAGCGTCGACTTGCCGCCGCCGGACTGGCCGACCAGGCCGACGCGCTGGCCGGGTTGCAGGCGCAGGCTGAAGCGCTCGAAGATCTTTTCGCCGCCGGGATAGCCGAAGGTGACATTGTTGAACGCGATCGCGGCGCCGCTCTTCACCAGCGGCTCGGCCTCGGGGTGGTCGCGCAATTCATGCGGCACCAGCAGCGTGGCGATTGCCTCGGTCAGTCGGGCAACGTGCTGGGTGACGTCGACCAGCGCCACCGCGAGATCGCGCGTGGCGTTCAGAATAGAAAGACCGAGGGTGCAGACCAGCACGACGTCGCCCGTGGTCGCCCGGCCATCCTGCCAGAGCATGATCGCCCAAGCCATCAGGGCGATCGTGAGCACGACAGTGACGCCGGCATGGATAAGCCGCAGCTTCTCGAGATACCGCAGGCTGCGGCCGCGCGCGGTGAGCTCCCGGTTCACGGTCGCGTCGAACCGCTCATGCTCGTGCCCGATGCCGCAGAACGCGCGCACCAGCGGCATGTTGCTGATGACGTCGATCATCTCGCCGTCGACGACGGCGGCCTTGTCGGCGAAATCGTCGTGCAGCGGCTTTCCCGCGGCAGCCAGGCGGAACATCGCAAGCACCATGCCGCCGGCAATCACCATCAGGCCGAGTGCCATGTAAGGGCTGACGGTTCCAATCAGCGCGATGGCCGCAACCGTTGCGATGCACGGCGGCAACACATTCCAGACGAACATGTTTTCGACCGTGAACACCGCGTTGGACGTCGCCGTGATGCGGCTCGTCAGCATGCCGGGCATCCGGTCGGAGAAGTAGCTCGGCGCGTGGCCGGTCAGATGACGAAATATGTCACGGCGTAAATCACCCGTGACACGGACGAAGGTGAAGCTGGCCGTCCAGCTCGCGATCCGCCAAAGGAAATTGTCGGCGGCGATCAGCGTCATGAGGAAAGTGAATGCCAGCCATACGTTCCCACCACGCGAAGCGCCGGCCGACAAGCTGTCGACGAGGGATTTGACGCCATACTGCGTGCTTACGGAGCAGGCAACGGCCGCCACGACCGCGGTCAGGATCACGAGATGCGACGCAAGGCGACGCCGAAGATAGCGCAAAACAAAAGCAAACGGCCGGTGCGCATACCCAGAAAGATGATCCATGTGACTATTGACCCCGTCGTGATGTTTTCAATTTTTCTGTTAGCCGACTGAACATCGACTACTTCGCCTCGGTTCCCGAGCACACTCATCACCACATGCGGATGCGGGCGTTCTGCGAAGATGTGATGGCAGCATCGCGACGAGCATCCGACGTGTCGAATAAGTAACGTTCTGAAGAAGGAACTTCGCAAGTGCGGGAACGTTCCCTTGATTGGCGTGCCGGTGCTGAACAGGCGGGGGCTTCTACAATCATGATCGCACAGAGGAGATGGTGAGATGCGCATCGCGCAGGTAGCTCCGTTGACGGAGGCTGTTCCACCGAAGCTGTATGGCGGCACCGAGCGGGTGGTGCATTGGTTGACGGAAGAGCTGGTGGCCCTTGGACACGATGTGACGCTGTTCGCCAGCGGCGACTCGCAAACCTCGGCAAAGCTGGATGCGCTGTGGCCGCGGGCGCTCCGCCTCGACGGTTCCGTGCGCGATCCCAATGCTCTGCACATGGTGATGCTGGAGCGGGTGCGGCAGAAATGTGACGACGAGGAGTTCGACTTCCTCCACTTCCATCTCGATTATTATCCGTGGTCGCTGTTCTACCGGCAGCCGACGCCGTTCCTGACCACGCTGCACGGCCGGCTCGACCTGCCGGAGCATCAACCGGTCTTCAACACCTTCTCGAAGGTCCCCGTCATCTCGATCTCGAACGCGCAGCGCCGGCCGGTGCCGCAGGCGAACTGGGTGAGGACGATCCACCACGGCCTGCCGGAGAACCTGCTGACGCCGAAGCCGGCGAAACAGGAATACCTCGCCGTGCTCGGCCGCATCGCGCCGGAAAAGGGCGTCGACCGCGCCATCAAGATCGCGACGCATTGCGGCATTCCGCTCAAGATCGCCGCCAAGGTCGATCGTGCCGACCAGGATTACTATGACGAGCTGATCCGGCCGATGATCGAGAACAATCCGCTTGTGGAATTCATCGGCGAGATCAGCGATCACGAGAAGGCGGACTTTTTGAGCGGCGCGCTTGGCTTGTTGCTGCCGATCGACTGGCCGGAGCCGTTTGGCCTGGTGATGATCGAAGCCATGGCTTGCGGGACGCCGGTCATCGCCTTCAACCGCGGCTCAGTGCCGGAGATCATCGACGAGGGCCTCACCGGCTTCGTCGTCGAGGACGTCCTCAGCGCAGCCGGCGTCGTCGGCCGCCTGCAGCAACTCGACCGCTCCGTTATCCGCAAGCAGTTCGAGACGCGCTTCACGGCGCGGCGGATGGCGCTGGATTATCTCGCGGCCTATCGCAGCCTCGGCGAGGAACAGGCGCCGCGGATCAAGCTGGTGAGCAGCGCGGAGTAGCAGTAGCGGGCGGCCATCCCATCGCGACCGTCATGGCCGGGCATGTCCCGGCCATCGACATTTGCGCCATGCTCCATCAACACGTCATTGCGAGCGTAGCGAAGCAATCCAGACTGCCTCTCCGGAAAGACTCTCGATTGCTTCGCTACGCTCGCAATGACGGAAGAATGCGCTGCCCTATCTCACCACGGCCCGCTTCGGCTCGACGATCTCGAACATGCGCGGGAATTCGTCCATCAGGCCCATCAGCTCGGCGAGGCGCATCGGATTGCCGGCGAATTTGACCTTGCCGGCGGCCACCGCCTCCGGGAAGCTGGTCAGTTTGGCGATCACCTCGTCGAGCGTCGACCGCGCGAGCGTGAAGCTGGCATCGGCATTGTCCGCCTGCATGCCCTCTGTGTAGGTCAGCGCGCAGTTCTCCAGATTGAGCACGAAGCTCTCACCGGTGTCAGAAAAATCCCAGTTCAGCACGATGTGCTTTCCTTCCGCCTTGGGTCCGTTGAGGCGGATGCCGAGCACGTCCCAGAGCTGTGCGGTGCGCAGCGCCGCCAGCGTCTCGCGCGGCATCGGCGGGCGTGCCGGCACCTTCGGCATGCCCTGGCGCAATTCCTGCGCGCCGAACAGATAGGCATTGCGCCAGGTCGCGCTTTCTGCGGCGTAGCCGAGCTGCTCCAGCGTATCCGCCAGCAACGCACGCGCGGCCTGATTGTCCGGCTCGGCAAAGACGAGATGGCCGAGCGCCTGCGCCACGAAGCGGAATTCGCCCTTGTCGAAATCGACACGTGCCCGCGCGAGGATGGCGTCGGCGCCGCCCATGTACTCGACATACTTCTTGCCCGACTCGACCGGCGGCAGCGGGTCGAGATTGACCGGATTGGCGTCGTACCACCCCAGGTACTTTTGATAGATCGCCTTCACATTGTGCCGGATGTGGCCGTAATAGCCGCGGCCGTGCCAGGCGCCCTCCAGGCTCTTGGGCAGCTGGATCGCTTCGGCGATCTCGGCCGCGGTGAGGCCGTGGTTCATCAGGCGAATGGTCTGGTCATGCGCGAATTTGTAGAGGTCGCGCTGCTGCCGGATCATGGTGCCGATGCGTTCGCGTCCCCACACCGGCCAGTGATGCTGGCCGCACATCGCCTCCGCCTTGCCGTCCCAGAGCTGCAAGGCCTCGCCCAGATATTTCGACCAGGCCAGCGCGTCGCGCACGTCGGCGCCGCGGAACGGCAGCAGATTGTGGAAATTGTGGGTGCAATTTTCGGCGAGGTTCAACAGCTTGTAGCGGGGGATGAAGAAATGCATCTCCGCCGGCGCTTCGCTGTTCGGCGCCATCTGGAACTCGAACTCGACGCCGTCGATCACGCGCCGGTCGCCGGTCGCCATGATCAAATCGGTCGGCCGCAGCAGTGCCACTGAACCTGCCGCCATCGACTTGCCGAGCCCGCAATCGACCTGCCCGCGCGCGCCCTTGGCGAGGAGCGGCCCGAACTGGTATTGCGCCCGGCGCAGCATCGCAGGTCCCGCGATGATGTTCTCGGAGACGGCATGCTCCATGAACAAGTTCGGCGCGATGATCGGCACGCGGCCGCTCGCGAGCGCATCCTCCTCCAGCACGCCGCGCGCGCCGCCCCAATGGTCGGTGTGGGTATGAGTGAAGATCACGGCCGCGACCGGCCGCTGGCCGCGGTGCTTGTAGTAGAGATCAAGCGCGGCGCGCGCGCCCTCGATCGAGGTCAGGGCGTCGACGACGATGACGCCACTGTCGCCTTCGATCAGCGTCATGTTGGCGATGTCGAGCCCGCGCACCTGGTAGATTCCGGGTACGACCTCGAACAGGCCGTGCTGCATGTTGAGCCGCGACTGCCGCCACAGGCTCGGATTGACCGTGGCCGGCGCCTGCTCGGCGGCGAGAAAGCCGTAAGGCTCGAGGCTCCAGACCGTCCGCCCTTGCGGATTGGTGATCGCCGCGTTTTCGATCGTGCCGAGGAAGCCGCGCGCGGCGTCGTCGAAATCGCGCGTGTCGGAGAACGGCAGCGCATTCAGCATCGCCGTTTGCTGCGCGACGACGGACGGCGTTGCGCCCTTCGGCGCGTCGCTGGCTTCAATGCTGCTCATAAGGCCCTCCCCGGCTCGTCGCTCGTGGGAGGCATCTAACCGCATCTCGATTGCGGTTCCAACAGGTCCTTACGCGGCCAAACCTCCAGTCACCGGCTTGCCGGAGGCGCGCATCTCCGCCATCCGCAGCTCCCGCGCCAGCACGTAGCCGCCCCCGTCCTGCTTGGCGCGGTACATCGCCCGGTCGGAGCGCGATAACAGCCCCTCCACCGTGCGTCCATCCTGCGGCGCGACGGCAACGCCGACGCTGACGCCGAGCCCGATCACCTGCCCGTCGACATCATAGGGCGCGCTGATCGATTGCACGATCCGCCGTGCCATCGCTTCCGCATCGGCCGCCGCGCGCTGCACCAGGATGAACTCGTCGCCGCCCATCCGGACCACGAGATCATCAGCTGCGGCAAGCGCCTTGAGCCGTCCGGCCACCTGCTTGAGCAGCGCGTCGCCGACGGGATGGCCGAAGCGGTCATTGGCCTCCTTGAAGCGGTCGAGATCGAGGGCGTGGACCGCGATCGTGCTGGAAGTTCCATCCGCCAGCATTCGCGGGAGATTCTCCGCCAGCACCGAACGGTTAAAGACGCCGGTCATCGAGTCCGAGCGCGCGAGCTGCTCGAACTGTCGTTTGAGCGTGATCTGGCTGATCGAGGCATTGAAGCTCAGCCGCACCATCTCGAAGCTCGCGGCCACATACATCAGGATGAGGAGCCCGAGCCCGACATGCCGCAAATCGGGCTGCATCAACGTCACGATCGCAGCAGGCGCGGCGATCGCGACGAGATCGAGCAACGCTGCGACGGGCCGCAGCGCCAGCCGCGCCACCACGCCGGCACCGAAGCCGAAACCAATGCCGACCGCCATCACGCAGCAGAGCGCATCGCCCAGCACGATGCTGCGCGCCGCAAACACGCCGAGCACCAAGGCCGTCATGACGGTGCCGGCAATGTACCGCCGTTCCCAGCGCGCGGCCTCGGCCCGATCCAGCTGCGGCGGCTGCGTGAGGCGACGGCGGAACGCAGCGATTTCGAACAGACGGATGATGGCCACCACGACACCGGCGACCGTAAGGGCTGCCGTTATTGCGTCACCGGTCTCGTAGGTTGTGATCGCGCCGACCATCACCTGGCAGACGGCGGCGAGAATAGTGGGCACCGTCGTGCCGTGCAGCCCCGTGATCACTTCCATGTAGACGGCGTCGGAAATCGATGCCCGTCCGGATTCCATTCTGTTGAACAACATGCCAGCCCCATCCGCTGGCACGGTTCTACCGCACATCCGTAAAAATGCGTGCACCGCACAGTGGTGGCATTTGAGCGAGCAGATTTACCTCGCGTTAGCCATGCGTCGCCCGACGCTCGGTTACATCCCCAGCAATCTCGGCAGCCACAGCGACAGACCGGGCCAGTATGTCACGACCACCAGGAATCCCAGCATGGTCAGGAGCCATGGCCACACCGCGACCGTGAGCTCGGTGATACCCATCTTGGCGATGCCCGAGGCGACGTAGAGATTGAGGCCGACCGGGGGATGGCACAGCCCCACCTCCATGTTGACCGTCATCAGGATGCCGAAATGGATCGGATCGATGCCGAGCTTGATCGCAACCGGAAACAGGATCGGCGCCATGATCAGGATGATCGAGGACGGCTCCATCACGTTGCCCGCCACCAGCAGCAGGAGATTGACGAGGAGGAGGAAGCCGATCCAGCCCAGGCCCTGGTCGATCATCCATTGCGCCAGCGCTTGCGGCACGTTCTCGTAGGTCATCAGGAACGAGAACAAGACGGCGTTGGTGATGATGTAGAGCAGCATCGCCGAAAGATTTGCCGACGACAGCAGCACGCGCGGCACGTCTCGCAGCTTCAGATCCTTGTAGATGAACACTGCGACGATGAAGGCGTACACGGCGCTGACGGCGGCAGCTTCGGTCGGTGTGAACAGGCCGCTGTAGATGCCGCCGATCACGATCACGATCAGCAGGATACCCCAGATCGACTTGCGGAACGCATCGAAGCGTTCGTAGAAGGTTGCTTTCGGCATCCTCGGATAGTCGTTACGCCAGGCCCGATAGAACGTCGTGGCGCCGAGCAGCATGGCGAGCACCATTCCCGGCACGATGCCGGCGATGAACAGCTTGCCGACGGAGGTGTTGGTGGAGACGGCAAAAAGCACCATCGGAATCGACGGTGGAATGAGAATTCCAAGCGAGCCCGAGGTCGTGATCACGCCCGCCCCGAACCTCTTCGGAAATCCCTGCGCGACCATTGCGGGCAGGATCACCGATCCGATCGCCACTACGGTGGCCGGCGACGAGCCGGAAATCGCGGCGAACAGCGCGCAGGCGACGACGCCCGAGAGCGCGAGGCCGCCGTACCAATGCCCGACCAGCGAAGTCGCGAACGCGATCATCCGGCGCGCCACGCCGCCATGGGTCAGGAAGTTGCCGGCAAGGATGAAGAACGGGATCGCCATGATCTCGAAGCTCTCGATGCCGGTGAACAGTTTCAGCGCCACCGATTCCGTTCGCACGTCGGTCAGCGTGAACATGAAGCTGAGCACGGTCAGGCCGAGCGCGATCGAGATTGGCATGCCCGTGAGCATCAACGACAGCAGAAGGCCGAAAACGACGGCGACACGCATGCCCTGCGGCAGCGTGATCACGTGCGCTGAATGGGCGAAGCACACGGCCACGATCAGGACCGGCAACAACATCAGGACCCAGCCGAGCGGGCTGCGCTCGTCGCGGATGACCTGACTGCGCGTGACCGGGGCCGGATGGACCGGGTCTACTTCCACGCCCTCGACGCCGGCCACGTCGTGATGCGGCAGCTCGCCGGTGTGATAGAACGACCAGGCGACTTGCAGGAAGCGGAAGCACATCAGCCCGGAGCCGAGCGGGATGGTGAGATACACCAGCCACATCGGCGCTTCCAGATCGTTGGATTGCTGGCCGGTCTGCCACATCTGACCGACGAACGCAGCCCCGAAATAGCACACGATCGCAGTGAAAAGAGCGCCGCACATCAGGCCGAACGTGATGACGCGGCGGCGCGATCCGCCGGGAAGGATGTTGACCAGGACGTCGACGCCGACATGGATGCCAGTGCGCACCCCGTAGGCCGCACCGAACTTCGCCATCCAGATGAACATGTAGATGCAGAGCTCCTGCGCCCAGGACAGGTCGAGAGCGGCAAGCCAGACGAACGCGGCTCGCATGGGGACGGCCAGGAAGGTCAGGTTGCGGGCCTCCGCCCATTTGGCGATGTCGATCGACAGCCCGGCGCCATATCGGTGCAGCACGGCAACGAAGATGAGCGATGTCGCGGCCGCGATCATCGTCGCGATCAGCCATTCCTCGAGATGATTGAGCACACGATTCAATGCACGCAGCAACTTGGTCCCCTCAGCTTGGCTCATCATTCAAGAGCAACGGCCGGGAGTGCGATCACTCCCGACCGTTCATGGTTGTTCTCAAAGCGCGCCGGCGTCAGTTCATCTTGACGTCGAGTTCCTTGGCGACGAGATCAAGCACCTCCTGCCCAACCCGCCCCTTTGCCCATTTGTAGGTCGGCTGCATCGCTTCCTGCCACGCCTTGCGATCGGCGTCAGTCAGATAATGCAGCGTGGTCTTGCCTGTCTTCTTGATCTCGGCCAGCGCGTCTTCGTTCTCCTGGTGCGCGATCTTGTTGGTGTAGTCGGTCGCCTCGTTCATCGCCTTCTCGAGCTGGGCGCGGATATCCGGCGGCAGGCCGGACCAGAATTTCGAATTGACGATGACAGCATATTGCAGGTGCGCGTGATAGGACACCGTGATGTCCTTCTGCACCTCGTAGAACTTCTGCGTCAGGTAGTTGGACGCGGTGTTCTCGCAGCCGTCGACCACGCCCGTCTGCAAAGCCTGGTAGACTTCGGAAAACGCCATGATCTGGGGGATCGAGCCCATGATCCGGAGATATTGGTCGGCGACCTTCGATCCGGAGATGCGGAATTTGAGACCCTGGAAATCGGCCGGCTTCATCAGGGGACGGTTGGCGGAGAGCATGTGGAAGCCGTTGTCCCAATAAGCGAGCCCGGTGATGCCCTTGGTCTCGAGCCTCTCGAACAGCCACTTGCCGATCGTGCCCTTCATCGCGTTCGAATAGGTCTGGTCGTCCTTGAACAGCCAGGGCAGGTCGAGCGCCTCGAATTCCTTGATACCGAGCGGTGCGAACTTCGCGGTGGAGGGGGCGAGCATCTGCACCGAGCCGAGCTGCAGCGCCTCGATCTCCTCCTTGTCCTTGTACAGCGTGGAGTTCGGGTAGATTTCAACCTTGACCTTGCCGTCGGTGTACTTCTCCGCGAGCTCCTTGAACTTCAGGGCGCCCTTGCCCTTGGGAGTGTCGTTGGCGACGACGTGGCTGAATTTGATGACGATCGGGCTCTGGGCCTCGACAACGGCGGGCGCCACGAAAATGGCCGCGGCGGCGACCGCAAGAAGCAGCTTGCGCATGAACGAACCTCCCAACAACCTCTAAAACCGGGTCTTTTTTGTTTTCCGATTTCAGTAGTGACAGCAATCCGCCACCCGAACAACTAGACCTAAGCCCAATTTGCCGCAGCCAGGCTATCTTGTGCAACCCGGCTCCCGCTGCCGTTCCCGGAAGCGAGCGCTTATGTCGCATTGCGGCAGTGCGATCAGCCGTTGCGCTGGGCGACCATGAACAGACGCCGGAACGGAAACAGCGTCTGTCCCGCGGCGTTCTTCGGGTAGGCTTTCGCGACCCGCATCCCATAGGCGGCTTCGAATGCCGCCTTCTCGTCGCCCTGCAAGATGTCGAGATAGCGCGTCAGCCAGGTCCCCTTGGTCCACTCCTTCACGGGGTTCTCGCCTTCCAGCACCTGCAGATATTCGGTCTCCCAGATGTCGATATTGGCCGACATCGGAGCAAGAAGACCGTGATAATAGGCCGGCGCTTCGACCGGCGGCGGCGTGACGAGATGCTCGACCTTGGACCGCCAGGGACCGTTCAGCGCGGTCTCGCCGATCAGCACATGCGAGGGCGCAAGAAAGTTGCGCGGCATCTGCACCGCGAGGATCCCGCCGGGCGTCACCTTCTCCATGATCGATGGAAACAGTGCCGCATGATTGGGCAGCCAGTGCAGCGCGGCATTGGAATAGACGACGTCATATTGCTTCGTCGGGCGCCAACGGCCGAGGTCCTCGTGGGACCATTCCACGTCCGGCGCCGCCTTGCGGCCGGCGGCAACCATCTCGGCTGAGCCCTCGACACCGGCCACCGTCGCGTCCGGCCAACGCTCCTTGATCAGCCTGGTGACGTTGCCGGCGCCGGCGCCGAGATCGGCAACCGCACGCGGACCAGAATCCGGAATCCGCATCAAGAGGTCGACGGCGGGCCGAAGCCGGTGGCCGGAGAACTTTAGATATTGCTGCGGATCCCACACCATCGCTCGGCGCCTTTTCTTTTTCGTGTTTCCTTCAACGCGGCTCTTGGTTACCACTGCTCGTCCCGTTCAGGCAATTCGCAAGCCGGCGGGACGGGGCAGGAAACGAACAGCAAAAAACAAACAAGAGGGCGTGTCACCATGGATCTCGGGCTCAAATCGAAAACCGCCGTCGTCACCGGAGCGAGCGTCGGCATCGGCCGTGCCATCGCGAAGGGCTTGGCTGCCGAAGGCGTGCGCGTCGTCGGCGTGGCACGGCGCACCGATCTGCTCGCCGAGCTGGTGACGGAAGTCGGCTCCGGCCTGATCACGCCGTTCGAGCAGGACGTGATGGCCAAGGACGCGGCGGAGAACATTTCGGCCTTCGCGCTCAAAGAACTCGGCCATGTCGACATCCTCATCAACAACGCCGGCGGCAGCCGCCCCCTCCCCGTCGATGCGCCCGACAGCCAATGGGACGAGGCGATCGCGCTGAATTTCACCAGCTACCGCCGCATCGCGCATGCGCTGCTGCCGCAGATGATCGAACGCAAATGGGGCCGCATCGTCAACATCACCGGCAAGTCCGAGCCGGAAGGCCTCAACGCCGCGTTCGCCGCCAAAGCCGCCGTGCACGCCTGGGCCAAGGGCCTGTCGCGCGAGATCGGCGAGCACGGCATCACCATCAATTGCATCCCGCCCGGCCGCATCATGAGCGAACAGATCCGCCGCAACTACGCGCCTGATTATCGCGAGCGCTTCGCGGAAGAAGAGATTCCTGTCGGATATTGGGGCGAGCCGGAAGACCTTGCGGCGTTGGCGGTGTTTCTGGCGTCACCCGTGGCGCGCTACATCACGGGCACGGTGATCCCGGTGGACGGGGGGCTGCGGAGGTATCAGTTCTGAGGCTATCATCCCTGGCGTCCATCAGTCCCGGAGGCGGGTCCTTTCCGGACTGTCTTCAGGAGGAGCGGAAAGTGCTAGTTCGCCCTGACGAACTGGCTAAGGACACCAGCAGAGCGGTGACGAACCGCCCGCAATCATCTCCATACCTCCAAAAGGATTTGACCGCCTGCCCGATGGCAGCCTTGCAATCGTGCGGCGCGAGGTCCTTCCAGACGGGATAGTTGCCGTTTAGCGTCGTTAGCCTAGCCGAAAACAACGTAAGCCATCGCTAGCGGGCCCGCGACTGATCAATGCCGTCCTGATGAATCTTGGCCCTTTATGGACAGCGATGGAGCCTTATCGCCACCGAGTTGGCCCACATGCAGCATTGTCGGGTTCTTTCGAGGCCCCGCAACGGATGGTCCTTGACCATTGATCTAAATCAACCGACGACAGGTTGGTTCGTTCTCCTCTCAAAAGAATCGCTGGTCATCGTAATCGTACCGAAATCGAGCGATCGAGCTTCAATTGGAGAAAGGATGAAGCAGACTTGGTAACCTTTGAATTGCCCTTACGGAGCTTTTCAAGGTTGGACGCAAGACCAACAAGAACGGCGATTCAGGTTGCAGCGATATCGCCTCACCCTATTCGCAATCGTTCCGCAATGGGGGTGGGGATATGCGAGACGGCAAGTTCTTCGATAGCCCCGCAGGCTTGACGGTAGCCAGAATTATCTCGCTAACCGGCGCCGAATGTCACGACGCGACACGACTTTCACATCTGATTACAAACGTTGCGCCACTTGAACTCGCCGGGCCGAATGACCTCGTTTTTATCGAAAGCGGCAAGTACGCCGACGCGCTGACTACAACGCGCGCGGGGGCCTGCCTGATGCTTCATCGCTTCGAAAACTGCGCCCCAAGTACTCTCATCTCGCTGCTTGCGAAGCAGCCCTACCAAGCATTTGTCGACGTCCATAGCGAACTTTACCCCCGATCTCTTCGGCCCACCTCCGTTTACGAAGCCAGCGATATAGCTTCCGGCTCGACGATCCATCCAACTGCGCGCCTTGCTGACGGAATCACGGTTGATCCGGGAGCCGTGATCGGACCCCGAGCTGAGATTGGAGCGGGAAGCATCATCTCCGCCACGGCCGTGATCGGCCCGGATGTTCTGATAGGCCGCAACTGCACGATTGGCGCGGGCTGTTCGATTACACATACGCTCATGGGCGAGCGCGTCGTAATCCATCCGGGTTCCCATATTGGGCAGGACGGTTTTGGCTATGTCGCCGGTGTCCGATGGCAAAAAGTCCCGCAGACCGGGCGAGTCATTATCCATGACGACGTAGAGATCGGAGCCGGCACGACGATCGATCGGGGCGGTATAAGAGACACGATCATCGGAGAAGCTACAAAGATCGACAATCTCTGTCAGATCGGTCACAACGTAGTCATTGGCCGCAATTGTATCATCGTCGCACAATCGGGTCTTAGTGGCAGCGTTACGATTGAAGATTTTGTCGTCCTTGGTGGCAGAGTTGCGATTGCTCCTCACGTCACGATAGGCAAGGGTGCAAGGGTGGCGGGGGGCTCGGGAGTTATGACCAACGTTCCCCCGGGAACGACCTGGGGTGGCTATCCAGCCCGGCCTAGAATGCAATGGATGCGGCAACTCGCTACGCTGGCTCGACTTACGAAATCGGGCATATAGCTGCCGCCACCCCGAAGCCTCCGTAAAAAACACGCAAGGCCCCGCAGGGCGACCTCATCCCAGCGGCAAGTTCTCCGCGATCGCGGAGAACGAGGCTACTGCAGAGGTTGGCGCTGTTATTCGATCACGTCATCCGCGCGCACCAGCAACGACGGAGGTATCTCCACGCCGAGCGCCTTTGCGGTCTTGTGGTTGATAACCGTCTTGAACTGCGTCGGCTGCTCGATGGGAATCTCGGCGGGGCTGGCACCCTTCAAGATCTTGTCGACGAAAACAGCCGCGTGGCGGAACATTGCGGTGAAGTCCACCCCGTAACCCATCAGGGCGGCCCCCCGGGAGGCGACAATGGGTGCGGCGACCGATGGCACGCGGCACTTGTCCACGATCGCGGCGACCACGGACGTGTTGGTGACGAACGCGTTTGCGTCCGTGATCACGAGGCCGTCCATAGGGTTAGAGCCGACGAGTGACAGCGCGCTTTCGAGATCGCCGGGGACGTCGACCTCGATAGGTAGCAGCTCCATCTTCAACGCCTGCGCTGCGTTCCTCATGGTGCTCATTGTAGCGTTGTTCAGTGGATTTCCTCGCTGCATGAGCACCCCTACGCGTCTCGTCGAGGGAGCCAGGCCTGCGAGAATCTCCAAGCGCTTTGCAGCCAGTTCTGTCAGGAAAAAGGTCTGTCCCGTGATGTTGCCGCCAGGATGAGCCATGCTGGCTGCAAGGCCTATGGTCACCAGATCGGGGCCCACGATCATCACCGTCGGGATTTTTGCCGTTGCGTTGTGAGCGGCAAGAATCCCGGGAAATGTGGCTGTGACGAGAACGTCAATATCAAGAGCGACGAGTTCGTGCGCAAGCGCCGGCAGCCTTGCGTCGTCGCCACCGGCGTCGCGATATTCGACATGAACGTTCACGCCGTCAACCCAACCGAGATCGCCGAGCCCCTTGAGGAATGCGTCTACTTCCAAATTCCGCGGTGGCGGGAGGAGAAGGCCAATTCGAGGTCTTCGCTTCGCTTGCTGTGCTCGCGCTGCCAGAGGCAACGCAGACGCCACACCAACCAGAGTCAGGAATTCTCGTCGTTTCATTACCAATCCAATCTCATACACTCCGGCTGAGAACAGCCAGTGTTCTACGTTGCTCCAAGCGAACTGACGACCGGATCGGGGAGGCGGCAGTCTGCACCGGAGGCGATGACTTCTGCTCTCCCCAGACTCGGGACCTGCCGTGCCCTACGCCAACCGACGAGAAGGGCCAAGAAACGACGTCATTCCCGCAACAGCTGCTTGGATCATGGCGAGAGCGATGCCACGTAGGCAGCCAGCGCGATCATGTCGTTCTGCGACAGCTTTTCGACAGTCTGTTGCATCAGGGAGCTTGCGTTTGCCACGCGCCCCCCGCTTTGAAACTCATGAAGCTGGCGCACGATGTAGGTCGGCGAGCGCCCGGCAATCGGCGGAATATCACCGACGCCCTTCAGCTCCGGACCGTGGCAGCTACCGCAGGCAACGGTTATTCCCGATCCGCCCGTCTTGGCGAGTGTTTCTCCCCTCGTCAGGCTTCCAACCGGCACATAGGCTGTGAAGGTCGCTCGGGAGTCTCGGAGCTCGAATTGATCCACATCGTCCGGCATCTCGACGATGCGCGGGCCGAGGATTTCGGAGCCGCCCTCGGGGCTTTTGACGAAGAACAAGCGGGACGGCCCCGTCTTTGGAATGCTTTCGCTTTCGACGACCTTGATAATCTGCTGGGGCTTCTGCGCAGAGAAATACGCTGCCGCAGCACGCACCTCGGCGTCGGTCATGGCTTTGACTGACGCCATCATCAATTGTGTGGCAGGCCTCTCCGGCCCCGACATCTTTCGCGCGCCGCTTTTGAAATCAGCGAGTTGCTGAACAAGATAGCTCTCCGGCAAGCCCGCCAGACTCGCATTTTCAGGACCGCCGGTGCCCTCGACGCGATGGCACGATCCGCAAGCGCGGACATCCGGCTTTCGTCCGTTGGCAACGATCTCCGGCATGGCCGGATGGTCATCAGGATGCCAATCAGGCGCAAAGAAAAGGTCGCGCGCCTGCTTCCAGCTGAACGCGGCATTACTGCCGGCGAGTTGATTGGGCTTGTCGTCAGCCGGGGGCACCTTCACGGTCGGATCCCACAAGAACGCCCAGGCCGGAAGCCCATTCTGCGCCAAGGCAGCCGTTGCTGTAAGGATCACGGCTGCCCACAAAATTGGCACAGACATCTTCATGGCAATAAACCTCTGCAATGTATCGAGTAAAATCACCAAAAAAGAAAAAAGAAACTTAGCACTTCGAAAGCGGAATGCCGGAGCTGCACGCCCAGATCTGCTTCACCACAGGAAGCGCACATCGCTCCTTCACGGGAAGCACACAATGGTCTTTTGTCGACCGGTGCAATCCTGGCATCCTGCCAGTGTTTTGCCCGACGCGTCAACGTCATGGCCGCGGCGAATGTCGTCGCTGCGCGTTTCGGAAATCCCTTATTAATCAAGGGGCCTTCTACTGTGCATGGGGTTGTTTTCGCGTTTTTTTGTTTTGAGCCCTTAAAAAAAACACGCAAGACCCCGCATGACCACTCACCCGGCCTGCAAGATCTCCGCGATCGCCGCCCCCGCCGCGATGGTGCCGAGCTTGCCGCCGACATCGCGTGTTGCCCTGCCCTCGCCGATCGCCTTCGCTACCGCCGCCTCGATCGCACGCGCGGCTTCCTCGTAGCGGACCGCGCCACTCTTCTCGCCATGCCAGGCCAGCAACAACGCCGTCGACAGGATCAACGAGACTGGATTGGCAACGTCCTGCCCGGCAATGTCAGGCGCCGAGCCGTGCGCGGCCTGCGCCATGGCGTGGCTGTGACCGACATTGAGCGAGCCGCCGAGCCCGAGGCTGCCCGAGAGTTCGGCGGTGAGATCGGACAGGATGTCGCCGAACATGTTGGTGGCGACGATGACGTCGAAGCGGTCGGGGTTGCGCACCACATGCGCCATCATGGCGTCGACGAGGATGTCGTCGACCCCGAGGCCGGGATAGGCGATAGCCGCGTCGCGGCAGATGTCGAGGAACATGCCGTCGCCGAGCTTGAGCACATTGGCCTTGTGCACAATGGTGAGATGCTTGCGCCGCTTCATCGCCAGACGGCAGGCGGCGTGCGCGATGCGCTCGCAGCAAAGGCGCGTGATCCGGCGCAGCGAGATCACGACATCCGATGTGACCAGCATCTCGCCATTGCCCTGCTCCATGTTGCGGTCGGCGTAAAACCCTTCCGTGTTCTCGCGCACCACGACGAGGTCGAAATCGCCGACCCGGCCGGACAGCCCCGCATAGGTGCGAGCGGGCCTTAGATTGGCGTAGAGGTCGAGGTTCTTGCGAAAATAGCGCGACGGGTTGATCTCGCCATGGGCTTCGTCCTTGAAATCGAAGGTCGCGGTCGGCCCGAGCACTAGGCCATCGGCGGCGCGGACGATGTCGAGCAGCTCGGGGCGCACCGTCGTACCGAATTGTTTGAGGCTCGCATGGCCGACTACGTGCTCCTCCAGGCGCAGGTTGAGCTGGAAGCGTTCGGAGGCCGCGCGCAGCACGCCTGATGTCGCGGTCGTGATCTCGGGCCCGATGCCGTCACCGGGCAAAACGACGATGTGCATGGCGCTCCCCTGACATTGCAGCCGTTCGCGCGATCATACGCCGGCGCCCGGAATCATCGCCCAGCCTTCGCGCATACACTGCATGCAAGCATATGCCTGTGGAAGGCGGCCGCGCCGTAGTACATGCCAAAGTCCCCTGGAGCCGGCCGCCGGAGCAACGCGCCCACGCAATGACAATCACGTTACCTGCCACCGCGCGCAAGCCCGACCACACCATTTCCGACGGCCTTCCAGCCGCACAGCGGCGCTGGGCCATTGCCGCGATCTTCACCGCGCTGGCGATGGCCTCGCTCGACACCGCGATCGCCAACATCGCGCTGCCCGCCATTGCCGGCGACCTGCATGTCAGCCCGGAGCAATCGGTCTGGGTGGTCAACGTCTACCAGATCGCGTTGGTGGCGACGCTGCTGCCGTTGGGAGCACTCGGCGAGATCGTCGGGCACCAGCGCATCTATCTCGGCGGATTGATCCTGTTCACCATCGCTTCGCTGTTTTGCGCGGTGGCCTGGTCGCTGGAGAGCCTGCTGGTTGCGCGCACGCTGCAAGGGCTGGGTGCGAGCGGCATCATGAGCGTCAACACGGCGCTGGTGCGTTTCGTCTATCCCGGCCGGATGCTCGGCCGTGGCTTCGGCCACAACGCGCTGGTGGTCGCGACCGCCTTTACCTTCGGTCCCTCGATCGCCTCCGCCATCCTCGCGGTCGGCCCGTGGCCATGGCTGTTCGCCGTCAACATCCCGTTCGGCCTCGTCGCGATCGGCATCGGCTTTGCGATGCTGCCGAAGACGCCGCGCGCCGATCACGGCTTTGACTTTCTCGGCGCGGCCCTCGCGTCGGCCTGCCTCGGCCTGTTCATCACAGGCATCGGCAGTGCCGCGCACAATCTCTCACCGGTGGTGGTAGGCATCGAGCTGGTCACGGCTCTCGCGCTCGGCTTCATCCTGACGCGCCGCCATGCCGATCATCCGGCCCCGATGCTGCCGATTGATCTGTTCAGTCGGCCGATGTTCGCGCTGTCGGCGGCGACGGCCGTGTGCTCCTTTGCCGTGCAGGGTCTCGCCTTCGTCTCGTTGCCGTTCTATTTCGAGGACGTGCTGGGTCGTTCGCAGGTCGAGACCGGCTTTTTCATGACGCCATGGCCGCTGGTGGTCGGCATCATGGCGCCGATCGCCGGACGCCTCTCCGACCGGCACGCGGTCGGATTGCTCGGCGGCATCGGGCTCGTGCTGCTCGGCCTCGGCATGGCGTTGCTCGCGATGCTGCCAGCCAATCCTGCGATCCCCGACATCATCTGGCGGATGGTGATCTGCGGCATGGGGTTCGGCTTCTTCCAGGCGCCGAACATGAAGGCGGTGATGTCGAGTGCGCCGCCGCATCGCAGCGGCAGCGCCTCGGGCATCGTCGCCACCGCGCGCCTGACCGGGCAGACCACGGGGGCGGCGCTCGCCGCGCTCTGCTTCTCGCTCGCTGGTCACGATGGCGCAGTCGTGGCATTGGCACTCGGCGCCGGCTTCGCAGCGCTCGGCAGCGTGATGAGCTTTTTGCGGCTGGCGGTGAAGTAGACCGTCAGGCCAGATGTCGGGCCGCCGTCACCTCGACGGTCGCGACCGGAACGACCGTCTCTTCGTCGAGTGCGGCGAGGCGCTCATCGATGGCAGCGATCACCTTGCGCGAGAACGGCCCGAGATGCGCATAGGCAGCGATCATCTGCACGGCGATCCGCGCCGATGTGGTGTCGCGCTTGGCGCAGTTCATGAAGGTCTGCCACAGCGGCCCGCGCGCCTCGGGAAGGGCCGTGACCACCTTGTGCACCGTTTCCATCGCGCCGATCCGGGCGCGGATATCGCCTTCCGCGAGCTCCTGGCGCTGGCGAGAGCGGTCGAGCAGCGTCATCAGACGGTCGATGCGCCTTGCATAGGCCTCCGGGCTGTAGATGTGCTCCAGCACGCGCTTGTAGTCCGTCAGGATGTCGCGCAATGGGCGCACCGGATCAAAGTTGATCCCGGCGGTGCACTGATCGGCGCCGATGGTCGGCGCCAAATCGTGGCCCGGATGCAGCCGGCCCTCGCGCTCGAGGCGGCGCGTCAGCTGCGTGTTCGGCAAGGCATAGAGCAGGCCGACCATGCTGACCGGGATCGCCGCCTCTTCGATGAAGTCGATCATGGCATCCGCCATCGAGAGCTTCTCATTGTCGAAGCCGACGATGAAACCCGCGGTGACGAGCATGCCCGCGGCGTAGATCTTGTGGATGCTCTCGGCGATGTTGCGCCGCGTGTTCTGCTTCTTCCGCATCGCGACCAGCGTCGCCGGATCCGGACTTTCAATGCCGACGAAGATGGCGAAGAAATTCGCCTGGCCCATCAGGTCCAATAGCTCGGGATCGTCGGCCAGATTGACCGAGGCTTCAGTCGACAGTTCGAAGGGATAGCCGTGGGCACGCTGCCATTCGGCCAGCTGAGGCAGGAACAGCCGCAGCGACTTCTTGTTGCCGATGAAATTGTCGTCGACGAAGTCGAGATGGCCGCGGTAACCCATGGCGTAGAGCCTGTCGAGCTCGACCAGCATTTGCTCATTCGTCTTGGTTCGCGGCACCCGGCCATAGAGCTCGATGATGTCGCAGAACTCGCAGGTGAACGGGCAACCGCGGGAATACTGCACACCGAGATAAAGGTAGTCCTCGAACTTGAGCAGGTCGAAGCGCGGCACCGGCGTCTTGGTGACGTCGGCCTGGAATTTCGGCGCGATGAAGACGCCGGAGCGTGCGCCACTGTCCCAGGCCGCGACGAATTCGTGGAGAACGCTTTCGGCCTCTCCGAGCACCTGAAAGTCGGCCCTCTCATAGATATGGGGGCTCGAGGTGGGATCGGGACCGCCGACGACCACCGGCTTGCCCGCGGCACGGCAAATTTCGATCAGGCGCAGCGTGTCGGCCTGCTGCGGCATCATTCCGCCGGTGAAGACGACGTCGGCCCAGGAAAGATCCTCGTCGCTGAAGGATTCCGTGTTGCAATCGATCAGCCGGACCGTCCAGCTCTCGGGCAACATCGCGGCAACGGTGATCAGCCCCAAAGGGGCCGCGGGCCGCTTCACGCCCAATACTTTGCAGGATTCGCCAAAGCTCCAGAAGGACTCTGCCGAGAACAGCGGATAGAGCATCAGGACGTTGCAAGGCTGCGGTACGTTCATGGAACCCCTTTTTGGCTGATTCCACTGTAGCAGAGCATTGTCGACTTGCACCCTGCCAAAAGGGACAAACTGTCGCTCTCGGTTCCACGGGCGTCGGCGCGGAAGCCGGTAGACGTCGCCCCAAACCATGCCGCGGGCGCTCAGGGAAGGAATCCCCGGCGGCTGCCCCTCGGACTATTGATTTGAACGTTTCCAATTTGCCGGACACATTGCGCCCCTGAGTCCAATCGGTGGATTGGGCCAATCAGGGGACTGCGATGGCAAACCTAACAATCAACGGAAAAACCTTCACGCTCGAGGTCGAGCCGGATACGCCGCTGCTCTGGGCGATCCGCGAGAACGCCGGCCTGACCGGCACCAAATATGGCTGCGGCATTGCACAATGCGGTGCCTGCACGGTTCACATCGACGGCGTCGCCATTCGCTCCTGCGGCGTTTCGGTCGGCGAGGCCGCGGGCAAGAAGATCACGACCATCGAAGGGCTCGCCTCCGGCAACGCGCTGCACAAGGTGCAGGAAGCCTGGATCGCCCAGGACGTTCCGCAATGCGGCTATTGCCAGAGTGGAATGATCATGGCGGTGGCGGCGCTGCTGAGCGAGAAGCCGAAGCCGACCGACGCCGACATCGACGAGGCCATCACCAATATCTGCCGCTGCGGCACCTTCCAGCAGGTGCGCGAAGCGATCCACACGATCGCAAGCGCGTAAGGAGCCGCCACATGAACAAGCATGTCTCTCCCAGGATGAACCGCCGTGCCTTCGTCATCGGCACCGCCGCGGTCGGCGCGGGTCTCGCAATCGGCCTCGATATCCCCTTCGGCGGCCCCGCCGTGGTCCGCGCGGCCGACGGCTCCCCCGAGATCGGCGCCTGGGTGGTGGTCAGGCCCGACGACACCGTCGTCATCCGCATCGCCCGCTCCGAAATGGGCCAGGGCTCGCTCACCGGCCTCGCCCAGCTCGTCGCCGAGGAACTCGAATGCGACTGGTCGAAGGTCTCGACCGAATATCCGACACCGGGCCAGAGCGTCGCCCGCAAGCGCGTCTGGGGCGATTTCTCGACCGGCGGCAGCCGCGGCATCCGTTCTTCGCAAGACTATGTCCGCAAGGGCGGCGCCACCGCCCGCGTGATGCTGATCCAGGCCGCCGCCGAGGCGTGGAAAGTGCCGGCGTCGGAATGCACGGCCGCCAACAGCGTCATCACGCACACGCCGTCCGGCAAGACCACGACTTATGGCAAGGTCGCCGAGGCCGCGGCCAAGCTGACGCCGCCGGCCGACGTCAAGCTGAAGGACCCGAAGGACTGGAAGCTGATCGGCAAGGGCGTGAAGCGGCTGGACACCGCCGAGAAGACCACCGGCACCATGATCTACGGCATCGACGTCAAGCTGCCGGGCATGCTGAACGCCGCGATCAAGGATTGCCCGGTGTTCGGCGGCAAGCTGAAGAGCTTTGACGAAGCCAAGGTCACCGGCATGAAGGGCGTCAAGAAGGTCGTCAAGGTCGGCGATACCGCGGTCGCGGTCGTTGCCGACACCTGGTGGCACGCCAAGACCGCGCTGGATGCGCTGCCGATCGTCTGGGACGAGGGCGACAACGCCAAGGTCTCAAGCGAGTCGATCGCGAAATGGCTGACGGAGGGCCTGGCCAATGAGCAGCCGGCCTATGTCGGCAACAAGAACGGCGATGCCAAGGCGGCGATTGCTACTGCCGCCAAGAAGATCGAGGCCGTCTACAGCTATCCCTACCAGAACCACGCCACCATGGAGCCGATGAATGCCACGGCGGTCTACACGGCGGACAAGTGCGAGGTCTGGTGCGGCACGCAGAACGGCGAGGCGGCCTTCGCGGCCACGTTGGAAGCGTCGGGCCTCCCGGCGGAGAAGTGCGACGTGCACAAGGTGATGCCGGGCGGCGGCTTCGGCCGGCGTGGCCAGACCGACTATGTCCGTCAGGCCGTCATGATCGCCAAGCAGATGCCGGGGACGCCGATCAAGCTATTGTGGTCGCGCGAAGAGGACATGGCGCACGGCCGATATCACCCGATCACCCAGTGCAAGATGACCGGCGCGTTCGATGCCGACAACAATCTGGTCGCGCTGCACTACCGCCTTTCCGGGCAATCGATCCTGTTCTCGCTCCGTCCCGAAGCGCTGCAGAACGGCATGGATCCGGCCGCATTCCAGGGCGTCGCCCAGACCGGCGAAGCCGCGTTCGGTTATTCCGTACCAAACCTCCTGGTCGAGCATGCGATGCGCAACCCGCACGTTCCGCCGGGCTTCTGGCGCGGCGTCAACGTCAATCACAACGCGATCTACATGGAATGCTTCATGGACGAGCTGGCCCAGGCCGCAGGCCAGGACCCGCTCGAATTCCGCCGCAAGCTGATGGGCAATCACCCCAAGCATCTGGCGGTGCTCAATGCCGTGGCCGAGAAGATCGGCTGGAGCACCCCGGCGCCGCAGGGCATCTATCGCGGCATCGCGCAGGTCATGGGCTATGGCAGCTATGTCGCCGGCGCCGCCGAAATCTCGGTGACCGACGGCAACAAGATCAAGGTGCATCGTATCGTCGCCTCCACCGATCCCGGCTACGTCGTCAATCCGGCACAGGTGGAGCGGCAGATCGCGGGGTCCTTCGTCTATGGCCTCTCCGCGCTGTTCTACGGCGGCTGCACCGTCAAGGACGGTAAGATCGAGCAGACCAACTTCGACACCTACAATTCGATGCGCATCAACGAGATGCCGAAGGTCGAATCGGTGATGGTGCCGAGCGGCGGGTTCTGGGGCGGTGTCGGCGAGCCGACCATCGGCGTCGCGGCGCCGGCGGTGCTCAATGCGTACTTCGCGGCGACGGGCAAGCGCATCCGTTCGGTGCCGTTGCGCGACCAGAACATCACCTTCGCCTGAGAAACGCCGCGGCGGCCTTAACGGTCGCCGCGGCACACGTTCCGGACAAGACTCATGAATGCGTCGGTGACACGGCGGGATGCCGTGCTCGGCATCGCCGCCGCGGCCACATCATTCGCCGTCCCTTCGATCCTGCGCGCGCAATCGGCGGGCCGCGTCGTCGTGGTCGGCGGCGGCTTTGGCGGTGCGGCCTGTGCGCGCGCGCTGAAGCGCGCGCAGGCAAACTTGCAAATCATCCTGATCGAACCCAGTACCGTCTTCACCTCCTGCCCCTTCAGCAACGAGGTGATCGCCGGCCTGCGCGACATCGAAGCTCAGCAATTTGGCTATGACAGGCTCGGTGCCGAGGGCATCACGGTGATCAGCCAAGCCGTAACCACAATCGAGCCGCAGTTGCGCAGTGTCGTGACGGCCGATGGCGTTGCGCTGCCCTATGACCGCCTCGTCCTCTCTCCCGGCATCGACTTCCATTTCGAAGCCCTGCCCGGCTACGACGACGCGTCATCGGGAAAAATGCCGCACGCCTGGAAGGCCGGCGCACAGACGCTGCTGCTGCGCCGGCAATTGGAGGAAATGCCGGACGGCGGCACCGTTGCCATTGCCATCCCCGCCAATCCCTCGCGCTGTCCGCCGGCGCCTTACGAGCGCGCCAGCCTGATCGCGCATTACCTGAAAACGAGGAAACCGCGCTCGAAGGTCTTGATCCTCGATGCCAAGGACACTTTCTCCCAGCAGCGGCTGTTCGAGAAGGCGTGGAAGGAGCTTTACGGCGACATGATCGAACGCATCGGGCTGTCGCAAGGCGGTCGCGTGACCTCGGTCGATGCCGCGACCAGGACCATCGTCACCGAATTCGGCAACTACACGCCTGATGTCGCCAACGTCATTCCGCCGCAACGCGCCGCGCGCATCGCCCAGATCGCGGGCGCCGCGGATGCGACCGGCTGGTGCCCGATCGACCCCGTTACCTTCCAGTCGAAGCTTGTCCAGAACGTCCACGTCATCGGCGATGCCTGCCTCGGCGGGGGCATTCCCAAATCGGCATCCGCGGCAAGCGCACAGGGCAAGGCCTGCGCTGCTGCGATCGTGAACCTCCTTGCCGGCCGCGCACCAGAAGCGCCGCGACTGACAGGCGTCTGCTACAACATCGTCGCACCCGGCTACGGCTTTTCGCTCGCGGGCAATTACCAGCCCAAGGGCGACATCTTCGCCGAGGTCGAGGGCGGCGCGACCAGCCCGGTCGATGCACCGCGCGAATTGCGCGCCCGCGAGGCGGCTGAAGCCGAGCACTGGTTTCAAACCATCACGGCGGACACCTTTGGCTAAGGCATCGGTCCATATCGCAGCTCTGATCGCCGCCAGTTGCGCCTTCGCCTGCCATGTGGGAGCCGAGGAGCTCCTGCCCTACAACATCGCCGGCGACGGCATCGCGGAATCGCTCACCGGCGCGCCCGGCGATGCCGCGCGCGGACGCGCGCTGGTGCTCGCGCGCACGACAACCTGCATCCTGTGCCATTCCGGCCCGTTCTCGGAGACCCGGTTCCAGGGCGACCTCGCGCCTGACCTCTCGGGTGCGGGGAACCGCTGGACGGTGAGCCAGTTGCGGCTTCGACTGGTCGATGCAGCGCGTTTAAACCCCGAGACCATCATGCCGTCCTATTATCGCAACGACCACCTCGTGCGGGTCGGGCGAAATTTCGTCGGTAAGCCGATCTTGTCCGCCGCCGAGATCGAGGACATCGTGGCTTTTCTTGCAACGCTTCGGGACTAGGACTGTTCATGCCAACCACGCGACGACAATTCCTAAATCTCGCCGGAAGCGTGACGTTCGCCGGGACGATCCCGATCGTCACGCTGCGGCCGCTCGGGGCGACACCGGCGATGCTCACCGCCGCGATCCGCAACGTCGTCGGCGAAGCACCTGTCCGCACCGGCAAGGTGAAGCTCGACATTCCGCCGCTGGTCGAGAACGGCAACACGGTGCCGCTGACCGTGAGCGTCGCGAGCCCGATGACGGCGAACGACTACGTCAAGAGCATCCACGTCTTCAACGAGAAGAACCCGCAGCCGAACATCGGCAACTTCCATCTCGGCCCGTCCTCCGGCCGCGCCCAGGTCTCGACCCGGATTCGCCTCGCGGACACCCAGAAGGTGGTGGCGATCGCGCGTCTTTCCGACGACACGTTCTGGCAGGTCACGACCGAAATCGTCGTGACGCTGGCCGCCTGCACCGAGGAGATGAATTAATGGCCGCGCTCATCAACGTTCCGGCGAAGGCCAGGCGCGGCGAAATCATCGAGATCCGCACGTTGACCTCGCACATCATGGAGACCGGCTTCCGTCACACGGCAGACGGCGCGCTGGTGCCGCGCGACATCATCACGAGTTTCACGTGCCGCTATAACGGCACCGAGATTTTTCGCGCCGATCTCTTTCCTGCGATCGCGGCCAATCCCTATCTGTCGTTCTTCACGGTCGCCAAGGAGAGCGGCAAGTTAGAATTCGAATGGATCGGCGACAACGGCTATTCGTCCACCGCATCGGCATCGATCACGGTCGAATGAGTTTTTGGCGCGCGATAGCGGCCGCGGCGCTCCTCGCCACGGCCCCTGCCCTGCTCGCCGGCGAGATTCCGCCGGACGCCCGCCGCTCCGGCTATTCGTTCATGGGGCCCGACACTCGCGCGATGCAGGATGACGACACCTCGAATCCCGGCATGCTGTTCGTGCTCGACGGCGAGGCGTTGTGGACGAAGAGGACCGGCAGTGCCGACAAGGCCTGCGCTGACTGCCATGGCGATGCACGCCGCAGCATGAAAGGCGTCGCCGCGCGCTATCCGGCGTTCGACAAGGCGCTGGCGCGCCCCGTCACGCTCGACCAGCGCATCAATCTCTGCCGCAGCAATCATCAGCAGGCAACGGCGCTCCCCTACGAGAGCCGCGACCTGCTGGCCCTGTCCGCCTTCGTCGCGCACCAATCGCGCGGCACCGCGATCACGGCTGGCGGCGATCCACAACTAAAACCTTTCGTTGAGCAAGGGCGCAACCTCTTCATGCAGCGCGAAGGCCAGCTCAACCTCGCCTGCGCCAATTGCCACGACGACAACTTTGACAAGCGCCTCGCCGGCGCGCCGATCACGCAAGGACAGCCGACCGGCTACCCGCTCTATCGCCTGGAATGGCAAACGCTGGGGTCGCTGGAGCGCCGGCTTCGCAGTTGCATGACCGGCGTCCGCGCCCAGGCCTATGATTACGGCGCACCCGACCTGGTCGCGCTCGAGCTCTACCTGATGTCGCGGGCGCGCGGCCTGCCGATGGAGACGCCGGCCGTGCGGCCGTGATCCGTCAGATTAGGGCTAGGCACGCGCGGCACGGCCGCTAGTATCCCTCCCAAACAAAACGAGTCATCCGGGAGGGATACAGTGGCTTACCATCAGATTTCGCGTCGTACGCTCTTGACGGGCACTGCCGCAGCTGGCGCGCTCAGCCTGACGGGATTGCCAGCCCGCGCGGAGGTGAACTGGAAGAAATACGCCGGGACCAAGCTAGAGGTGATCCTCGCCAAGGGCCCGCGCGGCGACAACCTGCAAAAATACGTCAAGGAGTTTACCGAGCTCACCGGCATCCAGGTGGAGGCGGAGCAGATTCCCGAGCAGCAGCAGCGCCAGAAGGTCGTGATCGAGCTCACCTCGGGCCGGCCGAGCTTCGACGTCGTCCATCTCAGCTATCACGTGCAGAAACGGCAATTCGAGAAAGGCGGCTGGCTCGCCGACCTCACGCCTTACATGAAGGACCCGACGCTGACCGCGCCCGATCTCGTGGAGAGCGATTTCTCGGCCGCCGGCCTGCAATACGCCAAGAACGACAAGGGCCAGATGCTGTCGCTGCCTTGGTCGGTCGACTATTTCATCCTCTATTACAACAAGGAGCTGTTCCAGAAGAAGGGCGTCGCCGTCCCCAAGACCCTCGACGAGATGGTCGCGGCCGCCGAGAAGCTCACCGATGCCAAGGAAGGCACCTACGGCTTCGTCGGACGCGGCCTGCGCAACGCCAACATGACGTTGTGGACCAACTTCTTTCTCGACTATGGCGGCGAATTCCTCGATGCGAAGGGCAACATCCTGACCGACGGTCCGGAAGCCATTGCTGCAACCAAGCTCTATCAGACATTGTTGACGAAAGTCGCTCCGCCCGGCGTCGCCGGCTTCAACTGGATGGAGTCGATGGCCTCGTTCACGCAAGGACGTTCGGCCATGTGGATCGACGGCGTCGGCTGGGCGCCGCCGCTGGAAGACCCGGCGGCCTCGCGCGTGGTCGGCAAGGTCGGCTACACCGTCGTGCCGGCCGGTCCGAAGGGACAATATTCAGCGACCTATGGCGACGGCATCGGCATCGCCGCGGCGAGCAAGAACAAGGAAGCCGCCTATCTGCTCTGCCAATGGGTGGTGTCGAAAACGCAAGGCGCCCGGCTGTTGCAAGCCGGCGGCGGCGTGCCGTTCCGCAACTCGATCCTTGGCGATGCCGAGGTCCAGAACGGCGTGAAGATGCCCAAGGAGTGGCTGCAGTCGGTGATCGATTCCGCCAAGATCAGCAAGCTGGGCCTGCCCGTCGTGATTCCGGTCGCCGAATTCCGCGATCTCGTTGGCGCGGCGATCACCGCAACCCTTGCCGGCGCCGATCCCGCGACAGAGTTGAGAAAGGCCCACGAGCAGTACCGGCCAATCCTGGAGCGCAGCGAAAAGGCGTGAGTGCGATCATACAGGCTAATCCGGCAGCGGCACCGTCAGATGCCGCGCCGGAGAAGGAGTTGCGGCCGCCGTCCTACTGGCCGTTCGTGGTGCCGGCGCTCATCGTCGTGCTCGCCATCATCATCTTCCCGTGGGTCTTCACGATCTGGATGAGCCTGAACGAGTGGAAGGTCGGCTCGTCAACCATCTTCGTTGGACTGTCCAATTATCTGCGGCTGACGAGCGATCCCCGCTTCATTGAGGCCATCGGACATACACTGGTCTACACCGTACTCTCCGTGCTGCTGCCGCTTGTGCTCGGCACGTTTGCGGCCGTGGTGTTTCACCAGAAATTCCCAGGCCGCGGCTTTCTGCGCGGCGTTTTCATCATGCCGATGATGGCGACGCCGGTGGCGATCGCGCTGGTCTGGACCATGATGTTCCACCCGCAGCTCGGCGTGCTGAACTATCTGCTGTCGCTGGTCGGAATCCCAGCGCAGCTCTGGGTGTTTCATCCCGCGACCGTCATTCCCTCGCTGGTGCTGGTTGAGACCTGGCAATGGACGCCGCTGGTCATGCTGATCGTGCTCGGCGGCCTGGCCGCGATTCCGAGCGAGCCTTATGAAAGTGCACAGATCGATGGCGCCAGCCTCTGGCAGGTATTCCGATTCATCACCCTGCCGCTGATCATGCCGTTCCTGTTCATCGCCGGCATGATCCGCATGATCGACGCCGTGAAGAGCTTCGACATCATTTTCGCAATCACCCAGGGCGGACCGGGATCGGCGTCGGAGACGATCAACATCTATCTCTACAGCGTCGCCTTCTCCTATTACGACCTCGGCTACGGCTCGGCGATCGCTGTGGTGTTTTTCCTGCTGATCGTTCTGCTCGCGGCGATGATGCTCTACGCGCGCCAGCGCATGCTGTGGACCGAGATCGCGAGCGGCACATGACTCCAAGGCAAATCATCGGCAAGATCGGCCTGTGGTTCTCGGTGTTCGTCA
This sequence comes from Bradyrhizobium sp. MV1.5, assembly GCF_055807615.1. Taxonomy (NCBI): domain Bacteria; kingdom Pseudomonadati; phylum Pseudomonadota; class Alphaproteobacteria; order Hyphomicrobiales; family Nitrobacteraceae; genus Bradyrhizobium; species Bradyrhizobium sp. MV1.5. The sequence continues at coordinate 113,784 of NZ_JBVVPL010000021.1, forward strand.
TCGTGTCCCCGGCAATCCTGTTCTTCCTCTGGATGCTGTCGCTGTCGCTCAAATTCGAGATCGACAATGCCGCCTATCCGCCGGTGTTCATTCCCGAGCATATCGCCTGGAAGAACTATGCCGACGTGCTCGCCTCCAACCGCTTCCTGACCTATTTCATCAACAGCCTGATCGTGACCGGCAGCGCGACGTTGCTTGCGCTGCTCGTCGGCGTTCCCGCCGGCTACGGCATCGCGCGGATGGCCGCGCACAAATCCGCGATCGTGATCCTGATCGCCCGTATCACGCCGGGATTGTCCTATCTGATCCCGCTGTTTCTCATGTTCCAGTGGCTGGGACTGCTCGGCACGCTGGTGCCGCAGATCATCATCCACCTCGTGGTCACCGTGCCGATCGTGATCTGGATCATGATCGGCTATTTCGAGACGACGCCGATGGAGCTGGAAGAAGCCGCGTTCATCGACGGCGCCACGCGCTGGCAGGTCTTCCGCCATGTCGCGCTGCCGATCGCCAAGCCCGGCATCGCCGTCGCCTTCATCCTGGCCGTGATCTTCTCCTGGAACAACTTTGTCTTCGGCATCGTGCTGGCCGGACGCGAGACACGCACTTTGCCGGTCGCGGTCTACAACATGATCTCATTCGACCAGTTGAGCTGGGGGCCGCTCGCGGCCGCCGCGCTGATCGTCACCCTCCCGGTGCTGCTGCTCACGGTGTTCGCCCAGCGACAGATCGTCGCCGGGCTCACCGCTGGTGCCGTCAAGGGCGGGTAGCTACTCCGCCGGTGCCGCGTGCATGTCCGCATGCGGCATGTAGGGCTCGCTCGCGCCGAGCTTGCTGGCCGCGAACAGACCGGCGGCCATCGCGGCATAGGCGAACGCGACCGCTGGCGTGACGCCAAAGCCGCCACCGATGCCGACGGCTTCGCCGTGCATGAAGCCAAAGTAGGTCAGGACCGCACCAACCAGCGCAAACGCCGAGGCCTTCTCGAAGTCACGCTCGATGATGAAGACGCCGATCGCACCCAGGATCAGGCCGCCGAGGATGGAGCCGCCGCCCATCACTTCTAACCCGTGATAGAACACGCCCTGCTGCGGCAGTGCTGCGATCGCGGCAGCCTTGACCGCGTCGGCCTTGTCGGCGGCCATTCCGCCGACGGTCGCAGCCGCGTTCATGGTCGAGCCCAACATGGTGTCGATCTGGAGCTTGGCCCACGCGGCCAGATGCGGCGTCAGCGCCAGCACGACCGCGGGTGCATGCTTGACCGGCGTGGTCTGGAATGCCTGTGCGCCGATGAGCATGCCGATATAGAGCAGGATCGGCGAGATCGCGACGACCGGCACCAGCGCCAGCAGCACCGGGATGATGCCGAACCACGCCAGCACGACCACCATGATGCCGGTCGCGGCCGAGTAGCCGATCCGGCCGCCCATCGCCTTCCAGCCGGGATGGCCGATATAGACGGCGTTAATGAAGGGGTTTCCCATCAGGCAGCCGATCAGGCTGACGACGCCGTCGGCCGTGAGCACGCGCGTGGTCGGATATTCGTCGCCAGCGGCTTCCGCGCTCTCGACATTGTCCATGGCCTCGACAAGGTCGTAGATGCCGAAGGGAATGGCGGTGACCAGGATGACGCCAAGGAATTCGAATCCGGAGAAGACGTAGCCAACGGCGGGGATCGGCACCGAGAAGCCGAAACTCGCAAAGGCGTCACCGACGCCCTTGATGCTCAATCCACCCAGATTGAGCCCGAACAGGTTCGAGCCCCAGGCGATGACCATCCCGACTGCGATCGCGATCAGGCCCGCTGGAATGCTCTTTGGATATTTCACGCCGCCGAACCAGCTCACCAGGATGATGGCGAAGCAGACCAGGCCGATCTGCGGCGTCATGTACATTTCGAGCGCCGGTCGCATCGAGATGAAGGTGACGGAGACGCCGGCGAGCGTACCCAGCAGCGCCGCGCGCGGTGTGATTTTTCGAATGAAAGGCGCAATGAAACCGCCGATCATCAGGATGAAGCTCTGGAAGAACACCCAGACCAGGCCAGCCGACCAGCCCTTGAGCGGATCTCCGGTCTTGATCGTGATCGGCAGCATGATCACGAAGGTGACGATGAACATGTGCGGCACGCTGACGCCCGAGGGCAGCGCACAGACGTCGTTGCGGCCGGTCTTCTGCGCCAGACGATAAGCGAGGTATGCGTAGTAGAAAGTGGAAAGGCACATCATCAACCCGAGTGCGGGAAGGATGCGGCCGAACACGAGACTGTCAGGCATCTTCAGGACGAAGCGCAACAGGCCCGTGAGCACCAGCATGTTGACGAGGATGTTGGTGCCGAAGCCGAAAAACGCGTTCCAGTCGCCCGGTGTCCATAGTGCCGGCTTGAACTCGGAGGTGCCGGCCGTCCCCGTCGTGCTTGTGCTCATGGTGATGCCCCTAAGCTGGAATGTTTGAAGTCTTCATCGCCTCCAGAACCGCGGCTGAGCTTGCGACCCAGCCGAAGATGCCGCCCTGGGCCTTGATCATTTTCAGGCCCATCTCATGAAACTCGGGAAAGTAGGACGCGCAGCCGTCCGAGATGACGACGCAGCGATAGCCGCGGTCGTTGGCCTCGCGCACGGTGGTGTTGACGCACACTTCGGTAGTGACGCCGCACACCAGCAGATTCTCGATGCCGTATTTCTCCAGCACGTCGGTGAGCTCGGTGGCGTAGAACGCGCCCTTCCCCGGTTTGTCGACCACGATCTCGCTGTCGAGCGGATAGAGCTCCGGAATGATGTCGTGGCCAGCCTCGCCGCGAATGAGAATGCGTCCCATCGGACCGGGGTCGCCGATGCGCAAGGATGGCGCGCCGCGCTCGATTTTCGCCGGCGGCGCGTCGGAGAGATCGGGCAGATGGCCCTCCCGCGTGTGGATCACCAGCATGCCGGTATCCCGCGCGGCCTTCAGCACCGCACCGATCGGTTTCACCGCGCGCGCGAGCTGGCTGACGTCGTTGCCGAGCGTCTCGCCGAAGCCGCCGGCCTCCATGAAGTCGCGCTGCATGTCGATGATGAGGAGCGCGGTGGCAGGCCAGTCGAGCTCGATCGGCCCGGGTTCGGCGCTGATGACGCCCAATGTCGGCTTGCTTGAGTTCAACATGACGCCCGCCCCTCGCGAGAACTCTCTGTGCCAGGAGTTCTGCAAGCGCCGTGCCATTGTGTACAATGACGATCGGGCGGACAGCGCGGCAAAATTTGCTGCACTGTCAGAACGTTATCAGGACGGCTCGCGTCTGCTTATTCGCTGTGCGGCGACTTTGCGACGTGCATTTGCTCAAAGGATGAGCGACAACGAAGCTCGTTTTTAGCGGGCAGTATCTCCGTACAGCCGTCGATATTCTTCCTCATACGGCGCGTAGGAATCCTTCAGCGTCGCCATGTTCAGCAGCATGGTCGCCACCACAATGTTCGCCTTGTCGAACACGCGCGTCTTCACCCAGGCGCTCTCAGTGCGTCGACTGCCGGAGAGCGCGACCACCTCGCGCTCGACTTCGTACTCCTCGTCCACAAAAAGCGGGCCCTTCACGAGCCTGATCTCCTGGTCGGCGAACAGGCCGACGGCCGGGCCTTTGGCCGGGAGAGGATCGTCCTTGGAGCGGTACTGGAACAGCACGCTCAGCATCTCCATCGGAATGATGGGCTTGCGCCATGGATTGTCCCCGCTCGAATAGTAAGGCAAGGTCTCGGTGATCACCGCGAGCTTCTGCCGCAGCGAAAACGGATAGAGCTCGCCCATGATCTGATCGAACGCCATCCGCACCGCCTGCCGCCGGCTCGTCTGCGCCACCTTCAGGTCGCGCAGGATCACGGGATCAGTGAGCGGCTTGAGTTCGCCAAGACGCGCCTCCAGGGCGGTTGCGGCGTGCGGTTCTCCGACCGAGGCCGTGCCGCGCAGCACCTCCGTGCCGTCGCGCTTCACCATCTGGATCTGGCACTGGCTGGTGCCGGGCAACGGCTTCGACAGGATCGCCTGCACCTCCTCGCCTTCGTAACAGACGCTGCGGTAATGCGCGGAGAGACAGCCGCTCTCGAACCAGGCCTGTCCCCACAAACGCGCACACAGCGGTGCGAACTGGCTGAAATGGGTCGGCCCCTCGATGGTGCCGCCCTTGAAGCCAAGCTTCTGCGCGGTGGCGTCGTCGTGGATCGAGGCGTGCGCGTCGTAGGTTTGGGCTTGCAGCATTTGACGCGGCTGACGCCACGGCCCGATCAGAGCGCCTTCGGTCTCCGTGATCTCGGTATCGAACGCTTGTGCCGTCATGATGTCCTCCGCAAGCAAGCCATGACTAGCAGGAGCGCCACGGATGCGGCCAGCGATATTGACTTCGCCTGTGCATGCCCTTGACTGTCACAATTCGCGTCGCGCAGCCGCTCCTTCCTCCCGCAGCGCAAACCCCAGGTCAAACAAGAAACGAGGACTTCCGAGATGACGCTGATGCAGGTCGAGCTGGACGACAAATACCGGCTCGAATCGAAGCGGATCTTCCTGTCCGGCACGCAGGCGCTGGTCCGGCTGCCCATGTTGCAGCGCGAACGCGACCGGCTTCAGGGCCTCAACACCGGCGGCTTCATCTCGGGCTATCGCGGTTCCCCGCTCGGCATGTACGACCACGCACTGTGGCGGGCGAAGTCGCACCTCCAGCAGCACGACATTGCCTTCGTCCCCGGGCTCAACGAGGACCTCGCGGCGACTGCGGTCTGGGGCAGCCAGCAGGTCGGCCTGTTTCCCGGTGCCAAGGTCGATGGCGTGTTCGGCATCTGGTACGGCAAGGGGCCCGGCGTCGATCGCTCGGTCGATGCGCTCAAGCATGCGAATGCCGCCGGCACCTCGCTCAATGGCGGCGTGCTCGCGCTTGCCGGCGACGACCACGGCTGCCAGTCCTCGACACTGGCGCACCAGAGCGAACAGGTATTCGCGGCGGCGCTGATCCCCGTCATCAACCCGGCGACGCTCCAGGATTATCTCGATCTCGGCCTCTACGGTTTTGCGCTGTCGCGGTTCTCCGGCTGCTGGGTCGGCTTCAAGGCGATCAGCGAAACCGTGGAGAGTTCGGCCTCGATCTATAGCGACCCCGAACGCATCCAGATCAAGCTCCCCGACGATTTCGAGATGCCGCCCGGCGGCCTCAACATCCGCTGGCCCGACCCGCCGCTCGACGCCGAGAAGCGCCTGTTCGGCCCGAAGATGGCGGCGGTACAGGCCTTTGCGCGCGCCAACCAGCTCGACCGCATCGTGCTCGACTCCAGACCGGCACGGCTCGGCATCGTCGCGACCGGCAAGGCTTATCTGGATCTGCGGCAGGCGCTGGCCGATCTCGGCATTTCCGACAAGGACGCGCAGGACCTTGGCCTGCGCATCTACAAGGTCGCGATGACCTGGCCGCTGGAGGAAAGCGGGGCCAAGCGCTTCGCCGAAGGACTTCAGGACGTGCTGGTGGTCGAGGAGAAGCGCGGCTTCATCGAAGACCAGCTGATGCGCATCCTCTACAATATCGATGCATCGAGGCGCCCGACCGTGACGGGAAAACGCGACGAGCGCGGCGCGCCGCTATTGCCGAGCGAGGGCGAGCTGACGCCGACCATCGTTGCATCCGCCCTGGTTGCGCGGCTGCGCAAGCTCGGGCATCACAGCCCGGTGCTTGAGCAGCGCCTCGCCCGGCTCGAGGCCTTCGACAATCCCGCCACCACCAGCACGCCGATCAAGCTCGCGCGCACGCCGTTCTTCTGCTCGGGCTGCCCGCACAACACCTCGACGCGCGTGCCGGAGGGCAGCCGCGCCATGGCCGGCATCGGCTGTCACGGCATGGCCCTGAGCATGCCGACGCGCCGCACCGATCTGATCTCGCATATGGGCGCCGAGGGCGTGAACTGGATCGGGCAAGCGCCCTTCACCACCGAGCAGCACATTTTCCAGAACCTCGGCGACGGCACCTACACCCATTCCGGACTGCTCGCCCTTCGCGCGGCATCGGCCGCCGGCATCAGCATCACCTACAAGATCCTCTACAATGACGCCGTCGCGATGACCGGCGGCCAGCCGGCCGAGGGCGGCTTCAACGTCGCCCAGATCGCGCATCAGGTCTGGGCCGAGGGCGTCAAGCGCCTCGCGATCGTGTCGGACGATCCGGGCAAGTATCCAGACGGCAATTACTTCCCGCAAGGCGCAACCATCCATCACCGCCGCGAGCTCGACGCCGTGCAGCGCGAGCTGCGCGACATCAAGGGCCTTACGGTCATCGTCTACGACCAGACCTGCGCCGCGGAAAAGCGCCGCCGCCGCAAGCGCGGGCTCTATCCGGATCCCGCCAAGCGCGCTTTCATCAACGAGCTGGTCTGCGAAGGCTGCGGCGATTGCTCGCAAGCCTCGAACTGCGTCTCGGTGCAGCCGCTGGAGACCGAGTTCGGCCGCAAGCGCCAGATCGACCAGTCGAACTGCAACAAGGACTTCTCCTGCGTCGAGGGTTTTTGCCCGAGCTTCGTCACCGTGCATGGCGGCATGCTCAAGCGGATCAAGACCTCGGCAGTGGACTCAGGCCAATTGTTTGCCGACCTGCCGCTGCCACCCGCGCGTGAGCTGGACGCCACCTACAACATTCTCGTCACGGGCATCGGCGGTACCGGTGTCATCACCATTGGCGCGCTGCTCGGCATGGCCGCCCATGTCGACGGCCGCGGCTGCTCGGCGCTGGATTTCACCGGCCTGTCGCAGAAGAACGGCGCGGTGATGAGCCATGTGCGCATCGCCGCGAAGCCGGAAGACATCTCCGCGGTCCGGATCACCACGGGCGGCGCCGATGTCATCCTCGGCTGCGACATGATCGTCTCGGCAGGTCCCTCCGCGCTCAGCCGCGCCGAGCGCGGAACAACGAAAGCGTATATCAACGCCGACCTGCAGCCGACCGCGAGCTTCGTGCAAAACCCCGACCTCGATTTCGAGATGGGCGCGATGCAGACCGTGCTGCGCGACGCCGTCGGCGACAAGAACCTCGACGTCATCGATGCCACCGGCATTGCCTCGGCGCTGATGGGCGATTCAATTGCGACAAATCCCTTCATGCTCGGCTTCGCCTTCCAGAAGGGCGCGATCCCGCTGTCGCTGGAAGCGCTGCTCCGCGCCATCGAGATCAACGGCGCCGCGATCGAGATGAACAAGCTCGCCTTCACCTGGGGACGCCTCGCCGCCCACGACATGTCGCGAGTGCGTAGCGTGCTGCAGTTCAGGAGCCGGGCCTCCGCGCCGACGAAGTCGCTCGACGACATCATCGCGACCCGCGCGGAGTTTTTGACCGGCTATCAGGACAAGGCCTACGCCGACCGCTACCTCGCCGCCATCGCCAAGGTGCGCAAGGCGGAAACGGCCGCCTCGCCCGCGTCCACGGAGTTGGCCGAGGCTATCGCGAAGAACCTGTTCAAGCTGATGTCCTACAAGGACGAGTACGAGGTCGCACGGCTCTATACCGACGGCAGCTTTGCCAAGAAGGTCTCGGAGAAATTCGACGGCGACTTCAAGCTGAAGTTCTATCTGGCCCCGCCGATCTTCGCGCAGCGCGACAAGACCACCGGACATCTCCAGAAGAAGGAATTCGGCGGCTGGATGATGCACACCTTCCGCGTGCTCGCCAGGCTGAAGTTCCTGCGTGGCGGCGCGTTCGATCCGTTCGGCCGCACCGAGGAGCGCCGGACCGAGCGGAAGCTGGTCGCGGATTACCTCGGCATGATCGATCAGCGGATCGCCGGGCTGAAAGCGGAGCAGATCCCGCTGCTGACGAGGCTCGCGCGGCTGCCGGAGACGATCCGCGGCTTCGGACATGTCAAGGAAGCCAGCATCAAGCTGGCGGCCGCGGAGAAGGCGCGGCTGGAAGCGGAACTGGAGAACAGCCGCTTTGCGGCGGCGGCGGAGTAGCGGAAGACTGGCGCTACATTCTCGGTGTCATCGCCCGCGAAGGCGGGCGATCTAGTACTCCGAGGCGGTTGTGATTAGTCCGATGGGCTGCGGCGTACTGAATCCCCCGCCTTCGCGGGGCATGACAGCGGTGGGGATGGTTAGACTGAGGCTGCGGCCGTGCCCATCGCGGCCACACTCCCCTCCGCCAGATGCCTTGCCGCGATGTACCCGAACGTAAGCGCCGGTCCCAGCGCGATCCCTGGCCCCGGACAATTGCCGTTCATGATCGAGCCCATATCGTTGCCGCAGGCGTAAAGCCCCGCGACCGGCGTGCCGTCCTCACGCAACACGCGCGCCTGGGCATCCACCTTCAAGCCGATCGCCGTGCCGAGATCGGCGGGATAGATCCGCATCGCAAAGAACGGCGCGCAGAGGATGGGTGCGACGCAGGGGTTCGGCTTGTGGCTGATATCACCAAGGTGTCGCTGATAGATGCTACTGCCGCGACCGAATTCCGGGTCACGCCCGTCCTCCGCATCGGAATTGTAGTTGGCGATGGTCGCCACGAGTGTCGACGGCTTGATGCCGATCTTCGCTGCGAGCTGCGCGATATCAGCAGCCTCGACCAACTCGCCGCTCGCCGCATAGCGCCTGCTATTGCGCGTGAACGGCTGGATGCGGCCGAGGCCATAGCGCCAGAGGAACTGACGATCGCAGATCAGATAGAACGGCCGGTCCGATTCGCCGTCGCCATCGCGCAGCATGGCGAGCATGAATTCGTGGTGCGACAGCGCCTCGTTGACGAAGCGCCGGCCGGCCGCATTGACCGCGATCACGCCGGGCTTGGCGCGGTCGGTCACCATGTGCGGGAAAACACCACGGCTTCCATCCGGGCGCCGGAACAGCGAGGCCGGCACCCAATAGGCCGGGCTTGTCGCATCCGTATTGAGCGCTGCCCCGGTTGCGGTCGCGAGGCGGATCCCGTCGCCCGTAGCGGACGTGTGGGCCGCCGAGATGAATCCGGCTGTGGGCGGGAAGAAGCGTTTGCGCAAGGTTGCGTCGTGCGAAAAGCCGCCGGTTGCGAGCACCACACCGCGCCGCGCGGCGATCAGGCGATCGCGCGCGCCATGACGGATGACCACGCCGCCGACGCGCTCGCCCTGCATCGACAAATCCTCGACGTCGGCGCTGAAGAGGACCTCGATCTGCCGGGCCAGCAGCGAGGCATACAGCCGTGCGGCGAGCGCATTGCCGAGATGGAGCGTCGTGCCGCGCGGGCTCCGCAGCCGCTGCCACGCATACTCCAAGACGAGCTGCGTAGCGCGAACAGTGGAGCGCAGCGATTTTCCGACCCGGCGCAGATGCGGGATGTCGAGGCGGTTGACCATCATCCCGCCGAACAGCGTGAACTCCGGCAGCGGCGCGCGCAGCCGCGCGAAATGCGCGCCAAGCCGCGTGCCGTCGAAGACGACCGGCTCAAGCACGCGCCCGCCCGGCGTCGCGCCTAATCGCTCCGGATAATAGTCCGGACAGGCTTCCACCGGCTGGAGGCGCACTTGCGTGTTGACTTCCAGATAGGCGACCGCCTCTGGTCCGCGCGCGAGGAAAGCGGCGCGCAGGCCCGCATTGGCAGGCTCGGGCACCGTGTTCGACAAATATCGCACGGCATCGGTGACGCTATCGGAGAGCCCCGCCTCTTTCATTTTGGCATTGGCGGGAATCCAGACCATGCCGTCGGACCATGCGGTGGTGCCGCCGACGAAGGCGGTCTTCTCGATCACCAACACGCGCAGGCCTTCGGCGGCGGCAACGGCCGCCGCCGTCATGCCACCGGCGCCGGCGCCGACGACGATGACGTCGTAGGTCTCATGCGCCGGCATCATGCGGCGGGGTTCCCGAAGCGAGGCATGACACCGTCATACCCCGCCTGGGCGCCCTCACGCTAGCGGGCCGGCTTGCGCTCGACCGGGTCGATATCGATCGCCCGCAGGCGGCCGAGCCGCAGCACGTCCATGGCCAAGCGGCGGCCGATCCGGTCGCGGTCGAGCACGCGGATCAGATCGTCGACGCCGTTGATCTCGACGCCGTCGAGGCCGATCACGACATCGCCGGACAACAGGCCCGCCTTCGCCGCCGGCCCGTCCGGCTCGATCTGCGCCAGCAGCGCGCCCATCTTGTTCTCGACACCGGCCAACACCGCGTGCCGCCGCGGGATCGGCGCGGTCTGGCCGGCCACGCCGATATAGGCGCGACGGACATAACCGTGGCGGATGATCTCCGACAGCACGAACTGCGCGGTGTTGCTGGCGACCGCAAAGCAGATCCCTTGCGCGCCATTGATGATCGCGGTGTTGATGCCGATCACCTCGGCATTCGACGACACCAGCGGCCCGCCGGAATTGCCGGGGTTGAGCGCAGCATCGGTCTGGATCACGTCCTCGATGGTGCGGCCACTGACCGAGCGGATCGAGCGCCCGAGCGCCGAGACCACGCCCGCGGTGACAGTCGATTCAAAGCCGAGCGGATTGCCGATCGCGATCACGAGCTGGCCTCGCCGCAAGGTCTTGGAGTTGCCGAGCGCCGCATAGGGCAAGTCCCGCACGCCGTTGGCGCGCAGCAGCGCAAGGTCGGTGTCGGGATCGACGCCGAGCACCCGGGCGTCGCCGACATGGCCCTCGACGTCGCGCAGCCGGATCTCCTTCGACGAGCCGACCACGTGGCTATTGGTGAGCACGAGCCCGTCCGGCGAGATCACGATGCCCGAGCCGAGCCCGCCGCGCTCGCGGCCGTTCGGCACCTTCGGTCCCGTCTCGACGCGGACGACGGCCGGACCGACACGGTCGGTCACGTCGATCACGGCATTCGAATAGGCGTCCAGCAGGGCCCGATCATTGTCCGGGATAGCCGCCGCCGCTCGCGATGACGGTGCGTCATCGACGATGTCTGAAGTAAAATCCAACATGGCAAGAGTCCTTGAGGCTCACACAGATGGTGGCCTGCTCCGTGAGGCGCAAGGGACCCGTCCGGGGCGCAAGGCTGGACTGCCCAGGTGGCTAGGGCGCCCCTCGCAGCGTGCCGCCCCTCGCCTTGACCGGCTCCAGCAGCGACCAGTCACCATCCGGCAGCACATGGCCCTTGGGAAAAGGTGCGCGCGGCTCGAGTCCGAGCGAGCCCAGCACGCGGTCGTCGCGGTAGTAGCATTGCAGTACCACGCGAACGAGCGTGTCCCCAGCCGCGCCGCCATGCTTGCGAAACTCGTGCGCCACCGCATCGCGCCTGGCAGCATCGAGCTTCGCGAGCGGTTGGCCGGCTAGCCGCGCCAGATGGTCGAGCGCCGCCACCACCAATTCGCTGTCCCGTCCCAGCGTCGCCAGCATGTCAGCCTGGATCGCGGGGTCGTCGGCGCCGGGCACCTTGTACTCGTCGCTGGCGGGAACGATCATCGCGGCGATGGTGCGGAGGTCGTCGCGCTGTCGCGGCGTGAGGGGGAGTTGATCAGCCATTATGTCCTCTCGTTAGAACTTTACAGCCGCGGTGACGGTGCGCTCCCTCCCCCGCTTGCGGGGGAGGGTCGGGGAGAGGGTGCCTCCGCAGAGAGACTCCCCCAGAGGAGAGAACCCTCACCCGGCACTTCGTGCCGACCTCTCCCGCAAGCGAGAGCTTTGCGTAAATCGCGAATCTGCGATTCTCTAAGAGACGTTTGAAGAGGATCTGGGGATGGCATATCGGC